>JAGVJS010000006.1 GCA_020051025.1 Sphingobium sp.
ATGCCGATCAGCAGGCCGACGAAACCCTGGGTCAGGAACACCGCCGAGAAACTCGCCAGCGAGGCCGCTGCCGAAGAACCCACCGGCCCGCCGCCTGCCTGGACCGTCCAGCCCGGCGGCCGCATCGGCTTTTCGGTCGGCAATGATGGCGACATGATCAGCGGCAGCTTCGCGAAATGGACAGCCGCCATCGTGATGGACCCCGACCATCCCGACAGCGCCGATATCAAGGTGACGATCGACATGGCCTCGGCCAGCGTGGGCGACGCCTATAAGGACGGGATGCTGCCGGGTGACGAGTTTTTCGGCGTCGCCACCCACCCGACAGCCACCTTCACGGCCAGGGGCGCAGAAGCGACCGGCCCGAACAGCTACCGCGCGCGCGGCACGCTGATGCTCAAGGGCGTGTCGAAGCCGCAGACCATCCGTTTCACCCTGTCGGGCAAGGACGCAACCCGCAAGGTCTCCGGCAGCGCCACCATCGCCCGCGCGTCCTTTGGCGTGGGCAATGGCGACAGCAGCAACGGCCTCGCCCCGCAGGTGGCGGTGACGTTCGCCTTCACGGCGAAGCGGCAGGACTGATGCGCCTCCTCCTCCTCCCCATTGCTCTCCTCACCGCCTCCCCCACCCCGGCCGGGGCACAGGCGTTCATGTTCGAAACCGGCACCACCCTGCTCGCCAAATGCCGCAACAAGGCGCCCGAATATGCGCTTGCCTGCACGGCCTATATCGTCGGCGTGGTGGACGGCATCCGCAAGGACATGTTTATCGGTCGCGCCCGCCCGGTCTGCTGGCCCGACCGGATGAGCGCCGACGATGCGCGCAAGACCGTCATCGCCTATCTCGAACGCTGGCCCGACCAGCGCAAGGCGCCCGCCTCCGTTCTCGTCAGCGTGGCCTTGAACGAGCGCTGGCCCTGCACGAAATAGAGTGAGCCGATGAGCCTGATCGCGACAATTCATTGCGCGCATCCATGGCCTAACTGGTACATTCTTGCCTTGCCCCCCGGACAAGCGTAGGGGCAGCCCCTATTTTATCTAGAGTGAAGGAGACTCGACGTGGCGGCGAAGTGGACGCCGGAAAGCTGGCGGGAGCATAAGGGCATCCAGATGCCCTTTTATCGGGATGCAGACGCATTGGCGTCGGTAGAGGCCCAGCTTGGCCAGTTTCCGCCCCTCGTCTTTGCGGGTGAGGCACGAAATCTGAAGGCAGACCTGGCGAAGGTCGTGACCGGCGACGCCTTCCTGTTGCAGGGCGGCGACTGCGCCGAAAGCTTCGCGGAGTTCCACCCGAACAATATCCGCGACACCTTCCGCGTGCTGCTCCAGATGGCGGTGGTGCTGACCTTCGCGTCGAAGCTGCCGGTGGTGAAGGTCGGCCGCATGGCAGGCCAGTTCGCCAAGCCCCGCTCGGCCGATACCGAGACGATCGGCGGCGTGGAACTGCCCAGCTATCGCGGCGACAATGTCAACGACATCGCCTTCACGCCCGAAGCCCGCGAACCGAACCCGCAACGCATGGTGCAGGCCTATAACCAGTCGGCGGCGACGCTCAATCTGGTGCGCGCCTTCTCGACCGGCGGCTATGCGTCGCTGGATCGCGTCCATGGCTGGATGCTCGATTTCATGGGCCGCAGCCCCTGGGCCGCGAAGTTCGAAGCGATGGCCGACCAGATCGGCCAGGCGCTCGACTTCATGCGCGCCTGTGGCCTGGATGCGGAGACCGTGCCGCAGCTTGGCGGGACGAGCTTCTACACCAGCCATGAAGCCCTGCTGCTGCCGTTCGAACAGGCGCTGACCCGTCAGGATTCGCTGACTGGCGACTGGTACGACACGTCGGCGCACATGCTGTGGATCGGCGACCGCACTCGCTTCGAAGGGTCGGCTCATGTCGAATATCTGCGCGGCATCGGCAACCCGATCGGCCTCAAGTGCGGCCCCAGCCTGGAGCCGGACGCACTGCTGCGCCTGCTCGACACTCTGAACCCGAAGCGGGAAGCCGGGCGCATCACGCTCATCACCCGCTATGGCCATGACAAGATCGAGGCGGGGCTGCCCAAGCTGGTCCGCGCGGTCATGCGCGAAGGCCATCCGGTCATCTGGTCCTGCGACCCGATGCACGGCAATGTCATCAAGGCAGCCAATGGTTACAAGACGCGGCCGTTCGACCGTATCCTGGCCGAAGTGCGCGGCTTCTTCGCCGTACACCGGGCCGAGGGCAGCTTCGGCGGTGGCATCCATGCCGAGATGACCGGCCAGAACGTCACGGAATGCACCGGCGGCGCCATCGCCATCACGGACGAAGGCCTGGCCGATCGCTACCACACCCATTGCGACCCGCGCCTGAACGCGGCGCAGAGCCTGGAGCTGGCCTTCCTGCTGGCCGAAATGCTCAACGAGGAATTAAAAGAGCGTCGCGCCGCGGCATGAATCAAAAAAGGGGCGGGATCACATAATCCCGCCCCTTTTCTTGTTTCAGAGTAACCCAATCCGACAAAAGATCGATCAGTTGGCCACTACCTCGATCGTCAGTGCCTCAGCGCCTTCCGCAATCGCGATCAGCCGATCGACATTGGGATGGGCGCCCGGCCGGTGACGCGCATCGGCCACATGTTCGGCAAACACCGCCAGTCCATGCTCGGCCGCCGCGGCATCCAGTTTGCCGAATGCCTGTTGCAGATAATGATATAGCGCCAGCGACCCCTGCTTGCCCGGCTGGTTCTCGATGACCGCCACGACCGCACCGTTCGCGTCGATCAGGTCGATCCGCGCCAGCCCCTCGATCGACGGCAGTTTCGCCAGATTATCCTTGAAATTCGCGCCCGGTTCGATGGTTGCCAGCATAGGTCTTTGGTCCCGCGTTGATAGTCGCGGCGCCTCTCGCACCTTATGGGATCAGACGCAATCGGCTGGCCCTCAGGCGGAGGCAGGAACGAGTGGGTAGCGGACGGTTGGGTTTCAACTAAGCCGTGTTCCTGCGAAGGCAGGAACCCAGGGCAAAGAAGCGCTAGGCCGCCCCTAGGCTCCTGCTTTCGCAGGAG
>JAGVJS010000151.1 GCA_020051025.1 Sphingobium sp.
CGCCGAGGCTGAGGCCAATTACTATGCAACCCTCGAGACCCTCGATATGGTTGCGTGACTCAAACGAAACAGCCTCCAGAAAACCCGGGGCGCTTCACATTGCCAGTCTGTAATGTTCAGGACACCCCGGTGACATCCGTACAGCCTATAGTCGAGCCTATGTTTTTTTCTTGAGCTGATCCTGCCCATGTCCGTTCTGATTTCCCACCCTGTCCGATCTTTCGACGACGAGACGATTACCGCAGCCGACATCGTCGCCTGGGCGAAGGTCGAACGCGCCCTGTCGGCCAAGCGGGAAGCCTGCCGCAAGCTGAGCGAGGGCAAGATCGCCGCGCGGTGATCCAATGCTGCTAAAACACGGGAGAAGAGAAAGCCCGCCGCTTCATAAGAAGCGACGGGCTTTGTCATGGTGGGCGTGGCAAGGATTGAACTTGCGACCCCTGCGATGTCAACACAGTGCTCTACCACTGAGCTACACGCCCGCCGTGGAGGGGGCCAATAACGAGGGTCGGTGACTCGCGCAAGCAGGAAATTGAAACAGGCCGATATTCTTCTGGACAGGGCAGGGCGCGCCCATATGCTGCGATGCAAACAGGGGGACGCTGACCATCATGCTGCCATCGCAAACCTCGCCGGTTCAGGCGGCGCCGCGGCTGCCTTTCTATCGTCAGCTTTATGTTCAGGTGCTGGCCGCGATCGCGCTGGGGGTGCTGATCGGTCATGTCTGGCCCGATGCAGGCAAGCAACTGAAACCGCTGGGCGAGGCCTTCATCAAGCTGGTGAAGATGATCATCGCGCCGGTCATCTTCCTGACCATCGTCACCGGCATTGCCGGCATGAAGGAAGTGGGCGCGGTCGGCAGGGTTGCGGCAAAGGCGTTCGGCTATTTCCTTACCTTCTCCACGCTGGCGTTGGTGGTTGGCTTGATCGTCGCCAATCTGGTTCAGCCGGGGGCGGGCCTCAATATCGATCCCGCCACGCTCGATGCCGGCAAGGTCGCCGACTATGCCCATCAGGCGCATGAGCGCACGCTCACCGGCTTCCTCATGAGCATCATTCCCTCGACCATGGTGTCGGCGGTGGCGGACGGCAACATCCTACAGGTGCTGTTCGTGGCGATCCTGTTCGGCATGGCACTGACCCTGATCGGGGACAAGGCGCAGCCGCTGATGACGGTGCTGGAATCGGCCAGCCATGCGGTGTTCAAGCTGGTGTCGATACTGATGAAGGCAGCGCCGATCGGGGCTTTTGGTGCCATGGCCTTTACCATTGCAGAATATGGCGTGGGCACGCTTGCAAACCTCGCTGGACTGGTCGCGACCTTCTACCTGACCTCTCTCCTGTTTGTGCTGGTGGTACTGGGGGCGGTCGCCTGGGCGGTGGGTTTCAATATCCTGCACCTGATCCGCTATCTGAAGGCGGAACTTCTGTTGGTGTTGGGCACATCCTCGTCGGAAGCGGCGTTGCCCAGCCTGATCGAGAAGATGGAGCGGGCCGGTTGCCGCAAATCGGTGGTCGGGCTGGTGGTGCCGACCGGCTACAGCTTCAACCTGGATGGCACCAACATCTACATGACGCTGGCAGCGCTGTTTATCGCGCAGGCCTGCAATGTCCATCTCAGCCTCGAGCAGCAGATATTGCTGCTGCTGGTAGCGATGATCTCGTCCAAGGGGGCCGCGGGCGTTACCGGCGCGGGCTTCATCACGCTGGCGGCGACCTTTTCGATCGTTCCGTCAGTGCCGGTGGCGGGCATGACGTTGATTCTGGGCGTCGATCGTTTCATGAGCGAATGCCGCAGCTTGACCAATTTCATCGGCAATGCCGTGGCGACGGTGGTGGTATCGGCTTGGGAAAAGGGACTGGACCGCGATCGCTTCAACGCGGCGATGGCGGGCCGTCCGCTCGATCCGACGCCTAATATGCAGGAAGTGGTGCCAGACTGAGGCCGGGCACGACCGCAACAGGCCGCGTCAGGGTGTATCGGTGGAGGCTGGCACGCTTTGGCTGCCGAACATGCGCTCGACCTCCAGCACCAGATCGCGCAGGTGGAAGGGTTTAGACAACACCTTCGCCTGCGGCACGGCCTTGCCCGCCTTGAGCGTGACGGCGGCAAAGCCGGTGATGAACATGATCCGCATATCCGGCGCGACCGAGGCGGCATGCTGGGCCAATTCTATCCCGTCCATCTCGGGCATGACGATGTCGGTCAGCAGCAAGTCGAACCGATCCGATTCGATATGGGGCAGGGCATCCCGCCCCGTCGCCACCGACACAACCTCATAACCCGACCGTTCCAGCGCGCGGGCAAGGTAGACCCGCATGCTCTCATCATCTTCGGCCAATAAAATGCGAACCATTGCCCCCAACATTCCAATCCGGCCGTCTCACGGCGCCAGGCGCCGATCCGACAGGGTGGCGCAAAGCATGCTTATATGCGACAAGGCTTAAATATTTGCCAGCCGGGTAACCTTTTTTGGCGTGCCGGTGAAAGGAGCCGCATTGGATTATCCCGCGCCGTGTTTCCCGACCCTTAGCGAGACCGGCTTCGATCTTTACGGCCCGGTTATGCCCGACCGGCCGATTATCCTATCTGTTCCTCATGCAGGGCGTACCTATGATGCGGATCTGCTGGCTGCTGCCCGTGTGCAGTCCTCTGTCCTGCGTCGGCTGGAGGATCGCTGGGTTGACCTGCTTGCTCATCCTTTGATGAAGCGTGGCGTTTCCGTCCTGGTTTCTCGTGCGCCGCGCGCGTTGATCGACCTCAATCGGCATGAGCGGGAGATTGATCCGGGCATGATCGCCGACCTGCCGCGTGACGCCAAGTTGCAGAGCAGCGCCAAGCTGCGCGGTGGTCTCGGCCTTTTTCCTCGCCGCCTGCCTGGAGCGCATGAATTGTGGCGCGGGCCGATGCGTTGGGTGGAAGCGCGCCGACGGATCGAGATGTTGCATCGGCCCTATCATGCACAACTGGCCGACATGTTGGCCGCAGCACGGCAGGCGCATGGTCATGCGATCTTGGTCGACCTTCATTCCATGCCACCTCTGGCGTCGCCCGCTGCCGGACAGGCGGCACCCAACATCGTGCTGGGCGATCGGTTCGGGCGCAGCGCGTCGACCCGGCTGATGACTCTGGCAGCCGACGTCGCGACTAGCCACGGCCTGATCGTCGCGCAGAATCATCCCTATGCAGGGGATCATATGGTCGATCGTCACGGTCGGCCGGAACAGGGCATTCACGCGCTTCAGGTGGAGGTCGATCGGGCGCTCTATCTGGACGTCACGCTGGATCGGCCGGGACCGGGCGTGGCGCGGATGCAGGCTGTGATTACCCGGATGGTCGAGGCGCTGGCGGCCGAGTTGCCGCGCGCTGGTTATGCGCTTGCCGCCGAGTAACATTCAGGGTTGTTCCAGGACCAGCCGGGCGCCTGCGACGCTCAGATGGTGCGAATCGAAATAGAGCGGCTGGCCATCCCGTTCGATGATGCAGTTGCCGCTGGAGCAAAGTGCCGCGATCGGGTCGATCAGCCGGACGCCCTTGGCCTGCCAGCGGGCGAACATGGCGCGCAAATGCTCGGTCCGCGTCTCTACCCAGGCCCGGTTCACGCCCTGCGCCGCCGATAAGCGGTCGACTCGCTCCAGATGAGCGAGGTGGCGCGGTACGTCGAAGGGCTGCGGCGGCACCGGGCCGATCAGCACGACCTCTCGCCCCAGTGCGCGGATCGCGGCGATGGTGCGGTCCAGCTTCGTCACGAAGGCGGGATCGTCGAAATCGCCATTGGCCCAGAAAGCGGCGAGATAGATATGTTTGAGCGCCGGGGTGGCGCGGATCGAGTCGAAGGCGGCGCGATTGGCGGCGGCGCAGCGCGGATCCTTGGCTTCATAGTCCAGCACAGGCGGGCAGCTTGAGGTGGTGCGTTCGACCAGCGAGCGATTTGCCGCTCGTGCCTTTAGCGACAGAGCATAGGCCAGTTCGACGCCATGGCTGTCTCCCCACAGCATCGCGTCGGGCGGCACGGCGGCGCCCAAGGTGCAGGGTTGGGCACCGCGCACATAGGTGTCATGACATTGTTTGCGGCTGGGGGCGAAATCCGTCTGCCCGGCCATCTGCGCCAGCACCTGCGGCCCGAAACGGGAGGACCAGCCACCCATCGCCATCAACGCCAGCGACAGCAGGCAGAGCAGCACCATTGCTGCGCCGGTGAAGCGGAAGATGGTCCGGGCCGGCACGCGATGTGCGTCGCGGAAGGGGCGCTCGACGAAGCGCCAGGATAGCGTCCCTGCCAGGAACGCTGCGCTTATCACCATAATCCGCGTTCCGCCGGATAGCGGCAGGTCGGTCGCATATTCGGTAAAGACGATCAGCGGCCAGTGCCACAAATAGAGCGAGTAGGATATAAGGCCGATGCCGACCAGCGGTCCCCGGCTGAGCAGTCGGCCTGCGGACGTACCCGGCGCGGCATGGATCAGCGCTGCTGCGCCCAGTACCGGGGCAAGGGCGGTGACACCGGGGAAAATAGTGGTCCGATCATATAATGCGACAGCGAGTGAGATAGCGGCAAGGCCGACCCATGCCACCAGTTCGCGCAGCCAGTGGGGTCGCAAGGCCGGTACGGCACCCAAGGCGAGCAGCGCGCCGGCGAACAATTCCCAAGCGCGGGTCGGCAGCAGGTAGAAGGTGAAGCCGCTGGTGTCGCGCTGCATGAGGATGGCAAGCGCCAGCGACAGGGCCGCAATCCCCGCTGCCACCATGGTCCGCCGGCGCGGTACGAAGCGGGCGAGCAGCATCAGCAGGATCGGGAAGCCGATATAATATTGCTCCTCTACCGCGAGCGACCATGTATGGAGCAGCGGTTTCACATCCGCGCCGCCGGAAAAATAGCCGGTATCGGTGAAGAACCAGAGATTGGAGGCAAACAGCGTTGCGGCCAGAGCCGATTTCGGCACGCACTCCAGATCGCCCGGCAGGTAGAGCCAGGCCGCCGCTGCCAGGACCGTCAGGATCATCAGCGAGAGGGCCGGCATGATTCGGCGGAAGCGGCGTTCGTAGAAGCGGGCGAGCGAGAACCGGCCTTCATCGACGTCACGCGCAATGATGCCGGTGATCAGATAGCCCGAAATGACGAAGAAGATGTCGACGCCGACATAGCCGCCGGAGAAGCCGGGGACATGGGCATGGAACAGCAGCACGGGCAGGATGGCGAGCGCGCGCAGGCCGTCAATGTCGCGGCGATAGCGAATCGCGCTGGTCATATGGGGAGCGGGGCCGTGCATTGGCGCGGCCTAGCAGCCAAGCCCTGACATTTGCTTAGCGCCGCGAATCGGACATGAACGCCGGCTGACGGCGCGGCCGGCAATGGATTGCGTTTTCTGCAACCATGGCTTCGCCCTTCGCATTTGCGAAAATCCGACCGGCAGGACAAAAGGGCTGTGCCTTTCAGGCATCCTCTCCTAAAAACTTTCGGGCTGGTCTTGCGATCAGCCTTTTTTTTGTCACCGCGTTGGGCTAGAGCGAAATTGCTGTTTGGCGCGCCATATAAAAAGTTTCTGGAGAGGAGCCGCCGGTAAGACCGGCAAGGCGAGCCGAAGCAAGGGGGATCGAGCGGTAACGCTCTCCCCCTTTTTTCTTGCCCTTCATCCGGCTTCATGTTGTTCGAAATTGCGGGCGAAACAAGCCATTCCGCCCGCAATTTCATTCAGGCCGCCGCTGCGGCTGCTTCCACGCCATAGGCGACGACGGCCGCCACTTCCGCCGTGTCGCCCAGCACCACGCCGACGCGCTGGTGCAGGCCCTTGGCCGGCACATCCATGATGGGCATGAAGCCATCGCTCGACGCGCCGCCGGCCTGTTCGATCAGATAGCTCATCGGATTGGCTTCATACATCAGGCGCAGCTTCGCCTTGCCCGGGGTGCGGTGGTCATAGGGATACATGAAGACGCCGCCGCGCTTCAGGATGCGATGTACGTCGGCGACCATCGAAGCGGTCCAGCGCATATTATAATCCTTGCCGCACGGTCCGGCCGCGCCGGCGACCCGTTCGTCGACATAGCGGAGAATCGCCGGCGACCATTGGCGACGATTGGACATGTTGATGGCAAATTCGCACTTGCCCTGCGGCATCTTCATGTCCGGGTCGGTCATCACCCAGCTGCCGACTTCGCGGTCGAGCGTGAATTCGTAGACGCCGGTGCCCACGCTCAGCACAAGAATGGTCTGCGGGCCATAGATGGCATAGCCCGCCGCCACCTGCTGGCGGCCGTCCTGAAGAAAATCCTCCTCCGTCACATCGCGACCGGCGCAACCTTCGGGCGCCTTCAGCACCGAAAAGATGGTGCCGACCGACAGGTCGACGTCGATATTGCTGGACCCGTCGATCGGATCGAACAACATCAGATATTCGCCCTTGGGATAGCGGTTGGGGATAGGATAGATCGTCTCCATCTCCTCCGACGCCATCGCGGCGAGGTGGCCGCCCCATTCATTGGCGTCGAGCAGCAGTTCGTTGGCGATCACGTCCAGCTTCTTCTGCACTTCGCCCTGCACATTTTCACTGTCCAGGCTGCCCAGCACCTCGCCCAGTGCGCCCTTGCCGACCGAATGGCTGATCGTCTTGCACGCACGCGCCACGGTTTCGATCAGCAGGCGCAGTTCGCCGGGCAGGGCATTGGCCGTGCGCTGTTGTTCGATCAGGAATCGGGTGAGGGTGGTTCGAGCCATGAAACGCCTTTCGTCAGATGGGCGGAATGTCGCGGCTTTGACGGCCGGACGGAAAAGGACAGTAGCAGTCTCGCTAGGGCAGCGGTGCGCCCTAGTCCAGCGGCTGCCAATGCAGACTGTGGCTTGTTAACGCTGTCATGTGACAAACAATGTCTGTTGGAACCGACGGACTTCCCCATCGTTGCGAGGCCGTGCCAAATGGCACGATAAAAGGAGCGTCATGGACAGTCTGATTACCGCCTTCACCGATCCTACAGCCCTGGCGGCGCTGATCGCGCTGGTGGTGATGGAGGTGGTGCTGGGTATCGACAATCTGGTCTTCATCTCCATCCTGACCAATAAATTGCCGGAGGCGCAGCGGCCAAAGGCGCGCAAGATCGGCATCGGGCTGGCGCTGGTGATGCGCCTGGTCCTGCTGTCGATGATCGCCTGGATCGTCGGCCTGACCCAGCCGGTGTTCAACCTTGGCTTTACCGGGCCGCCCGACATGCGCGGCGCGCCCACGTTCGAAACCGATTTTTCCTGGCGTGATCTGATCCTGATCGGCGGCGGCCTGTTCCTGATCTGGAAGGCGACCAAGGAAATCCATCATAGCGTCGATCCCGCTCCGGCCGACGGCGTGCTGGACAAGAAGGGGCTGGCGACGATCACCTTCGGTGCAGCCATCACCCAGATCATCCTGCTGGACATGATCTTCTCGCTCGATTCCATCCTGACGGCGGTGGGCATGACGGACAATCTGGCGGTCATGTATATCGCCGTGATCGTGGCAGTGACGGTGATGCTGATCGCGGCCGATCCGCTCGCCAATTTCATTGCGAAGAATCCGACCGTGGTGATGCTGGCGCTGGGCTTCCTGCTGATGATCGGCGCAGTGCTGATCGCCGACGGTTTCGGTGTGCATGTGCCCAAGGGTTACATCTACGCCGCGATGGCCTTCTCGACTCTGGTCGAGGTGCTGAACATCTTTGCCCGTAAGGCGAAGCAGCGGTCCAACGCGGCGTAAAAGCCGCGCCGGCGACGCGACGGGGGCGAAGTTCACACCGTCGTTGGCCCTATTGGGCTCGAAGCGCTCGCAAGGCGCTCGCGAAGCGTCCCTGACGCGCC
>JAGVJS010000024.1 GCA_020051025.1 Sphingobium sp.
CGAGTCGCTCCGCCGCCGCCCGCTGATCCGGGTCGGGCCTCAGTTCGCCGGCCTGCACCAGCGCATCATAGCGGGCGATCACGCTGGTCATCCGGGCAGCGACGGCTTGCGCACAGTGGCGGTGGAGGCAGCCACCGGCTCGCCATTCTGGGTGATCAGCATCCGCAGGAAGAAAAGCCGCCCGGTTTCGCGCAGCACCTCAACTTCCGCGAACAGATCCGGCCCAACCCTGCCCGAACCAAGATATTGCATCGTCAGATCGATGGTCACGCCATTGACCTGACCCTGATGCCCCAGCGCCCACAGGCCGCCGAAATAGGCATGATCGGCGAAGGCGGCCAGAAAACCGCCATGCAGCGTGTCGAGTCGGTTGCGATGGCCCGAGCGCGTCTCCAGCCCGACCAGTGCCTTCGTCGCGCTCTCGGCGCGCATGTAACCGCGGCCGATCGCCTGAAGGAAGGTATCGGGATGCGGGTCGGACCATGCGGCCCAGCCCGCCCATTTTCCTTCGGTCAGCGGCGTCCCGCCTGCAACACCGTCGCTTGCCAAGTTACAGCTGCCGTTCGACCATCATCTTCTTGGTTTCGGCGATCGCCTTGGCCGGCGAAAGGCCCTTGGGGCAGACATTCGCGCAGTTCATGATGGTGTGGCAGCGGTACAGACGGAACGGATCTTCCAGATCGTCCAGACGCTCACCGGTATATTCGTCGCGGCTGTCGGCCAGCCAGCGATAGGCCTGAAGCAGGATCGCCGGGCCAAGGAACTTGTCTGAGTTCCACCAGTAGCTGGGGCAGCTGGTCGAGCAGCAGGCGCACAGGATGCACTCATACAGGCCGTCCAGCTTTTCGCGATCGGCGGGCGACTGAAGCCGCTCCTTGCCGCTCGGCGCCGGGCTGACGGTTTGCAGCCAGGGCTTGATGCTGTTGTACTGGGCGTAGAAATGGGTGAAGTCCGGCACCAGATCCTTAATGACGTCCATGTGCGGCAGCGGCGTGATCTTCACATCCTTGCCGGCACACTCGTCGATCGCGGTGGTGCAGGCCAAGCCGTTGCGGCCGTTCATGTTCATCGAACACGACCCGCAAATGCCTTCGCGGCAGGAGCGGCGGAAGGTCAGCGTCGGATCATATTCATTCTTGATCTTCAGCAGCGCGTCCAGAACCATCGGGCCGCAGCTGTCGAGGTCGATCTCGAACGTGTCGTAGCGCGGGTTTTGGCCAGAGTCGGGATCGTAGCGATAGACCTTGAAGCTGCGCACATTGGTTGCGCCGGCGGGCGCGGGATGGGTTACGCCCTTGCCGTTGATCTTGCTGTTCTTGGGCAAAGCAAATTCGGCCATCGCTCGTCGAGCCTCTTCGTCGATGTCTTTCAGTTGGGGGTCCGCATAACGAAAAATCCGCAAAGGTCCAGCACTGAGGACCATGAATTTGCCCCCAAGCCCTTGTTGCAAATGGCTTGCAATTATTGACGCCGCTTCTTGCTTCCTTGGCCAGCCACGTTAGGGCGGCTCTGGCAGTGCATGGGCAACATCCTCTCCCCGTTCGCCCTGAGCTTGTCGAAGGGCCATTCTTCTTGAAGAAAAGGACCGGGCTTCGACAGGCTCAGCCCGAACGGTAAAATGGGACGGGCCTTTTACTTCGCCATCAGGAACCGCCGCCCCTTGCCGACCGACATCGCCTTTCTCGCCATCGCCGAAGCGCAGCAGCTCTATCACTGGCTGCCCGCTGCGCTGGAACTGGCGCGCCGGCCCGATGTGCGGGTCAGCATATTGTCACCGTCGGATCAGATATTGGCGCTGGTCGAAAGCTATGATCCGACCGACAGCCTGCATCCCATCCGTTTGCGCCGCCCGCCGTCCGGCCCCGACTCGCTCTTCCGACAGCCCTCCCGGCTCGCGACCCTGCTGCTCAACTATCCCGCCATCGCCCGATTCCCGACCTTGGTGACGACCGAGATCAGCAGCGCCTGGCTGCGCCGCGTGCCCGGCTTCCACTCCCGCCTGATCCTGATCAAACATGGCGCAGGCGACCGGGAGGGCGGCTACAAGAAACGCCATCGCGACTTCGACCTGACGCTGGTGGCGGGCGAGAAAGATCGCCACCGCATGATCGACCGCGGCCTCTGCACGCCGGAAACCGTCGCGGTCGGCGGCTATCCCAAATTCGAGCTGAAGGCCGATCGCCAACGCTTCTTCCCCGACGCCAAGCCGGTGCTGCTCTACAATCCGCATTTCGATCCGGCGCTGTCGTCCTGGATCAACCATGGCCCGGCGATGCTGGCGGCGCTGGAATCGCTGACGGACTGGAACGTCATCATCGCGCCCCACACGAAACTGGCGCGGAAAGTGCCGCCGATCGTCAGCAGCGCCCCGCATATTCGCGTCGACATGGGCAGCCGCCATGCAATCGACATGAGCTATACGATGAGCGCGGACGTCTATCTGGGCGACGTGTCCAGCCAGGTCTATGAATTTCTGATCCAGCCCCGCCCCTGCATCTTCCTCAATCTCGACCATCGCGATGCGTCGGGCGATGCCTTTGCCCATTGGAAGCTGGGGCAGGTGATCGCGCGCGCGGATGCACTCCCCGCCGCATTGACCCGCGCGAACGACTTGCAACCCGGCTTCGTTGCTGCTCAGGAAGCGGCTATGCAGCAGTCCATCGACCTGTCCCCGGTCCCCGCCTCCGTGCGGCAGGCGGACCTGATCCTGAATTTCGTGAAGAAGGGCGTATGAGCCAGACGATCACCACCACCCTTGGCCCGGTCCGCCTGATCGGCGACAATGCGACGCCGATCTGGGGCATGTCCAATGCCGAGCGCAACCGGCGCATGGCCGAAAGCGCGGCCAGGAATGGCAGCGCGCTTGCGCCGGGGCATGAACTGCTCTTCAACCTGACCTACGCCTTCGACCCGCTGCTGTTGCGCTTCGCACTGGAAACGCCGGGCACTTTGTTCGTGTGGGCCGGTACGCCGATCGTGGGACAGGTGGCGCAGGGCGTCGATCCGCTGACCGCGCCGCATGTCATCGACCTGTCGGATGGGCGTAAGCTCTATAATCGCCAGTTGCGCAAGCTGGAGCAGCCGATGGTGCGGGAACTGACCCCCGCCTCCCGACGCGCGATTGAGCGGCGCAGCTATTTCGGCGCCTATAAGGGCGTCACCGACCTGCTGACCAAATATCTCTGGCCCGAACTGGCGCTGATCCTGACCCGCATCGCCGCGCAGCTGAAAATGACGCCGAACATGGTGTCGGTGATCGGCGTCACCCTCTGCCTCGTCGCGACCGTCCTCTTTGCCAAGGGGCTGTTCTGGACCGGATTCCTGTGCGGCTTCATCTTCATGGTGCTGGATACGGTGGACGGGAAACTGGCGCGCTGCACCATCACATCGTCCAAATGGGGCAATGTGATCGACCATGGCGTCGACCTGGTCCACCCGCCCTTCTGGTGGTATTTCTGGGGCACGGGCCTTGTCTATTGGGGGCTGGGCCTGTCGGGCGCGACCTTCGCCTTCATCATGACCGCGGTGATTGCCGGCTATGTGCTGCAACGGCTGATCGAGGGGATGTTCCTCAAGGATTTCAAGATGGACATCCATGTCTGGCGCCCGTTCGACAGCCAGTTCCGCCTGATTACCGCGCGCCGCAACCCGAACATGGTGATCCTGTTCGTCGCCCTGCTGGCCGGCCGCCCCGATATCGGCCTAATCGCGCTGGCATGGTGGACCATCATATCGCTGGTCGTCCATGCGGTGCGGCTGGCGCAGGCCTATGGCGTACAGCGGTCGGGCCAGCCCATCGTCAGCTGGATGGATGAAGCCGAGGCGGCCGCATGAACGCCACGATCAAGAAATTCGGCCATCCCGCAACCCTGATCGCAGAGTTCGAGCACTGGATCGTGCTGCTGCGCCCGGCCCAGCCGACTTTGGGGTCGCTGGTGCTGGCGGCAAAGAGTGACGCGACGGCGTTCGGGGATTTGCCGGCGGAGGCCCATGCGGAACTAAAGACCGTCACCGCGACGATCGAGGCCGCGCTGGCCAGGGCGGTGGATTACAGCAAGATCAACTATCTGATGCTGATGATGGTCGACCCGCATGTCCATTTCCACGTCTTGCCCCGCTATGAAGGCGAGCGGAGCGCGACCGGCGTGACGGTGACGGACGCCGGCTGGCCGGGCCAGCCCGACCTGGGGAAAGCGGTCAAGCTGGGCAGCGAGTTGGACAGCTTGCGCGACTGGCTGAAGGGCTGTTTTGCGGCAGCCTGAACGCTCGCCCCCCCCTCTCAAATCTGCCGTCATCCCGGACTTGATCCGGGATCCCGCTTCTTTCCTTGAAGCAAGCAGCATTAGCTGAAAACAGCTGGACCCCGGGTCAAGGCCCGGGGTGACGACGGGATGCCGATCGCCTTTCCTGTCCTACAGGGGCCCTGCCTGCTACCATCACCCGGCTCGTAACAATCAATCCGCAATAGGACATGAAATTGCGCATTCAGCGGGAAATGTGCGAAGTTAAGCGGGCGACATCCTATTTCGCGTAGCGCCCCTCAGCCACCCATTTCGCGGTGAGCGCGTTCGCTGCTTCCACATCCTGCGGAAAGTCGACCTCCTGCCAGTCCAGCCCGTCGATCGAGACGGTGCCGACGCGATTGCCCTTGGCGATGATGTCGATCGCGCGCAGATACCAGCGCTCGACCCCTTCGGGCGTACGCATCATCTGTTCGATCTGGTTGCGGAAGATCGCCGGGCCTTCGCCGGTGAAGGCCAGCATGCCGATCGATTCGGCGTTGGTGTCGGGCGGCAGCAGGCGCTTGCCGATATGGTGCAGGCGACCGCTCGCATCGCGGTTTACCTTCATGTCGTCATCATCATAGTCGCCGTCAGCCTTGATATCGACGGTGACGGTGATGGCGTCCTGCGCGCCGTTGACCAGCTTCGCGACGATCTCGTCGGAAATGATGGTGTCGCCGTTCAGGATGATGAAATCGCGATCCATCTCCTCCCGCACGATCCAGCAGGTGCCAAGGTTGTCGGCGACCTGAAAGAAGGGGTTGAAGACGGTGCGGATGCGCGCGCCGGTATCGCGATACAATTGCAGCGCATGATCCTCCACCCGTTCGGTGCGGAAGCCGGTGACGACGACGATGTCGGTCACGCCATTGGCGACCAGCGCCGCGATTTGCCAGCTGATCAGGCTGCGGCCGTTGAAATCGATCATGCACTTGGGCACGTCGCGGGTCAGCGGAAGGAGGCGCGAGCCCTGGCCGGCGGAAAGGATGATGGCTTTGCTGATCGTCATGCTCCGCGCTTTAGAGGCCAATTTGGCCGAAAAAAAGGCGATGTTTGCACTGGCTCCATCGCTCGCCTAAAGCCCGCCTTGCCCAACCATCTGTTGGCCCCATGGAGTGACGATGTTCAAGCGCCGATCAGGAGCGGCTGGCGACGGTTTCGCCCGCATCCTGGCCAACACCGGCTGGCTGCTGGGCGGCAAGGGCGTGGGCGGCCTGCTCAGCCTCGCCTATCTCGCCATCGTCACCCGCACGCTGGGGGTCGAGGATTTTGGCCGCTTCGCGCTGATATTGAGCGCGTCCAACGTCATCAAGGCGCTCACCAGCTTCGACAGCTGGCAGATCGTCGTGCGCTATGGCCAGCCGCACCTGACGGAAGGGAATGGAGATGCGTTGAACCGGGTGCTGCGATTCTGCATCCTCATAGACCTGCTGTCGGCGCTGGCCGGCGGGGCGATCGCCGCCGCCATTATCCTGTTCTTCAGCGACCTGCTGGAAATCGGGCCGGACATGGGCTGGCAGGTGTGGATATTCTGCATGGTGATGATGATCACCATCCGGTCCAGCCCGACCGGCGTGCTACGTCTGTTCGACCGGTTCGATTCGGCCGCTTTTGCCGAAACCATGATCCCGGTGGGACGGATGATCGGCGCGGGCGTGGCGTTGATCGTCATGCCCAGCATCACCGGCTTCCTGATTGCCTGGGCCTTTGCCGAACTGGTCTGCGCCATCGCCTATTGGGGGCTGGCGCTGCGCGTCGGGAAAGGGCGGATCGGCAGCTGGCGCGCGGGCCGCGCGATC
>JAGVJS010000103.1 GCA_020051025.1 Sphingobium sp.
CCGCAGCCGAACCAGCGCCCAATGCGGCGGGTTCATCTGATCCGGCAGCATCGCGGATCGACTTTGCGACGCTGGCGGGACGATGGAAGGTGGTGGGCGTCGCTGTGGCGGAAGGCGGCACGCAGGCGCTGGCGCAGGATGATCCGGCTTATATGGGCCAGCTGCTCGACATTTCGGCGGAACGGCTGAGCTGGGTCGATGGCAGGGACGCCACAGGCGCCGCATTGTCCGACCGGTGCGGCGGTCCGGTTACGGCGCGACAGACCGGCGCGGCGGCGCAGGAGTATGACCGGCAGTTCGCCGGCCAGACCAAGGCACTGCATATCGACCGCCCCGATCCCCACGCCGTCGAATGTGATGACGGGCAATGGGGGCCGGAAGCGGCCGGCGGGGCGATCATCCTGCCGGCGCCGGACGGGCGCATCGCCATGAGCTGGTATGACGGGGCCATGCTGCTGCTGGAAAAGTCATGAAAAAGGGGGCGCGAACCGGATCGGTCGCGCCCCCTTTTTTGATCGGTTAACCGCCCGGCTTACATCTTGCCGGAGAAGGAGACGCCGATGACGCGCGGTTCGTTGAAAACGGCGGCCATGTAGTTTTCGATCACGCCCTTGAGGTTCTTCTCGTTCGTGATGTTGCGCGCGAAGGCGGCGATTTCATAGCGGCCTTCAGGTGCGGTGTAGCCGATCTTCAGGCCGCCCTCGAAGTCACCCTTCGAGTAGAACTCCCTGGTCCGGTACAGGACGAAGTTGGTGTAGCCCTGAATGTTCCAGTCGGTCGCCGCGAAGACCTTGCCACCATTGCCGAGCGGCACGTCGTAGCGGGCGGCAATGTTGGCGGTATATTTCGGCGCGTTGGGCAGCGGGTTGCCATCGATCTGCGCGAAGCTGTTGGCGCCAACCTTGATCGTGGGATCCTCGACCGTGCAGACAACGACACCGTTCAGGATGCAGACCTGCGCGTAGACATTCTTGTCCTTGATCTGGCTGTGCAACAGGCTGAGGCCGGCCGACAGGGTCAGATTCTCGAACGGACGAGCTTCCAGTTCCGCTTCCATGCCATAGGCGTCGGCCTTGTCCGCATTGAAGAGGACGCCGTTACCGTTGACGTCGTTGCCGTTCAGCTGAATGTCCTTCACCCGATAGGTGAAGCCCGACAGGTTGAAGCGCACGCGATTGTCGAACAGGCTGGTCTTCACACCGGCTTCCCAGGACAGGATCGTTTCCGAATCCGCCGTGGTGAAGTCAGCATTAAAAACGGCCGAGCGGCCCTGAATGGTCGGGCCACGGAAACCACGCGCGACGCGGGCGTAGAGGCTGACTTCCGGGCTGACCTCATACAGGGCGCTGACGTCCCAGCTGGGTTCCTTGCCGGTCAGCTTCACATAGCGACGGCCGGCATAGGTCGAAACGCCGGCAATGTTGGCGGTAGCGCGGACCAGACGGGTTTCCTTGATATCCTTGGTATAACGGCCGCCGGCGGTGATGGTCAGGCCGGGGATGACTTCATAGCTGGCCTGACCGAACAGGCCCCAGCTTTCATTCTTGTTGCGCAGACGCACCCAGTTGTTGGGGTTGTTTGCCGCGCCGGTCAGGAAATAGGCGCGCTGATAGAAGTCGGTAGTGTCGCGGCTGTCGAAATACATGCCGCCGACCTGCCATTTGAAGGCGCCGTTGCCATTGCTGGCAAGGCGGACTTCCTGCGTCAGCTGGTCAAGGTCGCGGACATTGCCCTGGCTCTGGCCAAAGCCGTTGGCGACGCCATTGACCGGATAGTCGGCACCCGCGCCACCATCCGTGTCACCACGGCTGTAGCCCTTGGTGGTTTCATAGGCGGTGATCGAGGTCAGCGTGACCTGGCCAAAGTCGAGCGTGATATTCTCCGAAGCGCCATAGGTCTTGTAGGCTTGCGGATTGTTGTTCGCTTCGTCCAGCGCGATCGACTTGCGCGGTTCGCCAGCGACGCTGTTGGAACCCTTCACCAGACCGGCGCGGTGGAAGATGGTCGACGTGCCGTCATAGTCGCGCGCATGGAAGCTGGTCAGCATCGACAGCGTCTCATTGGGCGTCATCAGCAGCTGAACGCGCACGTCCTTTTCATTGAAGCCGCCCATGGCGTCCTTCTTGGGGCTGGCGGTGCCATCGGCGCTGGGGCCGGAATAGACATTGTCGACCCAGTCGTCGCGATGCTGATAGAGAGCCGAGACGCGGATCGCCAGCTTGTCCTCGACGATCGGCCCACCGACGCCACCGTCGAAGGTAACCGTGTTGTAGCTGCCATAGCTGGCCGAGGCGCGGCCCTGCCAGTCCATGGTTGGGCGGATCGTGTCGAACTTGATGATGCCTGCCGTGGTGTTGCGACCGAACAGCGAACCCTGCGGGCCGCGCAGCACTTCCACCTGATTGACGTCGAACACCGGGTTCGATTTCAACACCACATGTTCAAGGACGACATCGTCCTGAATGATCGACACCGGCTGCGACGCGCCGAGATAGAAGTCGATATTGCCGAGGCCGCGAATGTAGAAGCGCGGGAAGATGCGGCCAGTGGTGGTTTCGGCATAGAGGCCGGGCACGCGCGCGGCCATTTCGAGAATGTCGCCGCCACCCGACTGGAAGGCGCGTAGCTGATCACCCTGCACGACGCCGACCGACACCGGCACCTTTTGCAGATTTTCCGAGCGACGCTCGGCCGTGACGACGATTTCGTCCAGCTGGTCGGCGCCGGCGGCTTCCTGTGCGTAAGCGGCGTGCGCCGTCGTCAGGGCGCCCAGCGCGACAGTCAGCATGAATGCCGACCGGGTGAAGATGGTCTTGGACAAAGTCGTTCCCCGTAATCATGTTTTGAAAGGCCCACGGCCTCCATGGCCGCGGCCGCTAGGGTTCGATCATGTCCTTATTGTGACATAATGTTGCTTGGTCGCTGCGATCGGTCGCAAAGTGGCGGCCTGTGGCAATCGCGCCACAGCCCGCCCTTGCACTCACCCCCGGTAGCGCGCTTCGGCAAGATCCAGTTCGCGCGTCAACTTGCGAGCAGTACCGCCACTGACCAGCCTGTCACGGATCAACTGGGCCAGCGTTGTGCGTTCGGCCTTGACCCCGACCAGCGCAAATTCGCTGGCGAGGCGGCTGCCCGCACGGGCTTCATCCGCCTGCTGCCCACTCAACCCCTCGATCCGCTCGCGATAAAGGTCCATGACGCGGGCGCCTGCCGTGGCGTAAAGGTCGGCCTCGCCACGGTCTTCGGCCAGCGCATGCTGATGCCGTTCGATCGCCTGGATCGCCGCATGAGCGGCGACGATGCGCGCACTATCCTCTTCCGCCTGTTTCGACGGTTCGGGCGGCATGGTCAGGCCCTTCAGCAGGAAGGGAAGAGCAATGCTGGCGAGGATGAGCGAGACGACGATCACGCCCGCCGCAAGGAAGATCGCCAGATCGCGCGCAGGGAAGGCGGTGCCGTCATTGAGGGCGAGCGGCAGGGTCAGCACACCAGCCAGGGTGATCGCGCCACGCACCCCGGCAAAAGAGGTCGCCGCGACCAGTCGCCAGTCGGGGCTTTGCATGTCGCCAGTCCGATGCGTCTTGCGCAAAATGGTGAGGTGGAGCGATGCCCACACCCAGGCGAAGCGCAGCAGGGCGAGGCCGGCGACAATGGCGATGGTATAGATGGCCAGCCACCAGGGAGACGCATGGCCGGTGAGCGCCACCGTATTATGCGCGCCCTCCAGGATGCCAGGCAATTGCTCACCCAGCAGCACGAAGATGATGCCGTTGAGCGTGAACTGGATCATGTCCCATACGGAATTGCGGCGCATCCGGGTGCTGGCCATGGTCTGGCGCGAGATTTCCGCGAAGGTCATGGTGACGCCTGCCGCGACCGCAGCCAGGATGCCCGATGCGTGGATATGTTCGGCCAGCATATAGGAGCCGAAGGGGATGAGCAGGCTGACGAGAATCTGCGAGCCGGTATCTTCCCCCCAACGTTTGGTGACGAACGCCTTCGCTCGGGTAACGGCCAGCGTGACGACGACACCGATCACCAGACCTGCGCCCGCGACCCAAAGAAAATTGAGCGTCGCCGCACCGGCGGAGAAGGTGCCCGTCAACGCGGCCGCAACGGCAAAGCGCAGGCAGACAAGGCCCGACGCATCGTTGAGCAGCGATTCCCCTTCCAATATGTGCATCATCCGTTTGGGAATGGGGACGCGCGCGGCGATGGCGGACACGGCGATGGGATCGGTGGGGGAGACGACCGCCGCCAGCGCAAAGGCGACCGCAAGCGGCATCGCGGGGATCATCCAGTGGATGAAGAAGCCCATGCCGACGACGGTGAGCAGGACCAGGCCCAGCGCCAGTTCCACTACGGTCGAGACGTCCTTGAGCAGTTCATCCTTAGGGATGCGCCAGCCGTCGAGGAACAGAAGCGGTGGCAGGAAGAGAAAGAGAAACAGTTCGGGGTCGAGATCGACACGATGTGATGTGGACAGGCCGATGATCGCGCCGAGCACAATCTGTACTAGCGGCGTCGGTATCGAGACAGGCAGCATTCGGGATATCGCCCCGCTGACGACCACGGCCAGCAGCAGGAAAAGCACGATCGAAACTGTCTCCAAACCCATCCTCCATCTTCGGTCGGACCGACCCTAGAGGTTGAGAGACGAAGGGGGCAACCCCGAAGAGGGAATAACTTAACCGGCCTTAGCGATCCGACAGGCGGCTTCGGATTCGGTCAGACAGGCAGGCACGGCTTCAGCAGGCATCGCCCTAGCATAGAGAAAGCCCTGCCCTATGTCGCAATTGATGTCGCGCAAATAGGATTCCTGCTCCACCGTCTCTATACCTTCCGCGACGATTTCCAGACCGAGGCAATGGCCCAGATTAACGACAGTGGACGTGATCGCCTCCGCATCCGTGCTGGCGCCGATCCGCTGGATGAAGGAGCGGTCGATCTTGAGAAGGTCGACCGGAAATTGCGTCAGATGCGAGAGCGATGCGTAGCCGGTGCCGAAATCGTCGAGCGCAATACGGATGCCATGATCGCTCAGCGCGCGCAGTTCCCGCTCCACATCGCCCGCGCCATGGCCGAGGAAGACATTTTCCGTCACCTCGATCTGGATGCAGTCAGGCGGCAGGTGCCGTGCTCTAAGACTGCGGATGACCTTGTCGGCAAAGCCGCCCTGCCGGAAATCGGCGCCCGCAACATTGATCGCGACATGGTCGAAGGCCAGACCATCCTGTGTCCAGCGCTGAATGTCGTCCAGCACCTTCTGCAACATTCGTTCGCTGAGCAGCGAGCCGAGGGCCGGATCGTCAAAGGCGGCACGGACCATATCCGGGGACCGTAGCTGGCCATCATGGTCGCGCCAGCGCAGCAGCGCTTCGAAGCCGGCGACCTGCGACGTGCGCAGCCGGACCTTGGGCTGATAATGAGGGACGATCGTGTCGTGGGTCAGCGCCTGGCGCGCCAGCGCGATCATGGTCTGGTGCCGCTCCACCTCCACCATCATGCCCGGTTCGAAGATGCGCAGCCGCGCCCGACCGCCGGTTTTGGCGGCGTAGAGGGCGATGTCGGCAGCCTTCATGATCTCCGACCGGGTGCGACCATCGCGCGGGATGAAGCTGGCGCCGATGCTGGCGCTGCATTCCAGCAAGCGGCCGCCATGGTCGATCGGCGTGCGGAGCTGATCATAGATATTCTGCGCGACCTGCTCCACCGCTTCGGCCGAATCGGCGGCGATGACGAGCGCAAATTCGTCGCCGCCGGTGCGGGCGACC
>JAGVJS010000084.1 GCA_020051025.1 Sphingobium sp.
GTCGGCGGCACCGGCCTTTATATCCGCACCCTGCTGGACGGCATCGCTCCGGTGCCGGAGATCGACGCCGACATCCGCGCCACCGTCCGCGCCCTGCCTGTCACCGATGCCCATGCCGCGCTGGCGCAGGAAGACCCCGAAGCCGCCGCCCGTCTCGCCCCAGCCGACACCACCCGCGTCGCCCGCGCGCTGGAAGTGGTGCGATCGACCGGCAAACCGATCAAGGCATGGCAGCAGCATAAGGAAGGCGGCATCGGCGACCGGATCAGCCTGACCCCGATGATCCTGCGCCCGCCGCGCGACTGGCTGATCGAGCGGTGCGACCGCCGCTTCGTCCAGATGATCGAGGGCGGCGCGATCGAGGAAGTCGCGACTTTGCTCACCCGCAACCTCAACCCCGACCTGCCGGTGATGCGGGCGATCGGCGTGCCGGACATCGCCGCCTATCTGCGCGGAGACAGCGACATGGACAATTGTATCGCCGCAGGAAGCCTGGCCACCCGCCAATATGCCAAGCGCCAATATACCTGGTTCACCAACCAGCCGCCGTCGGGCTGGCCGCGCGAAGAACGTGAAATTAATGACAAGATTATAATCGAATTAGCAACTAAATTACAACATTAGCGCTTGACCCGTCATTTTCTGTCCACTAGAGGCAGGCGCCTTGCCATTAAAGGCATGCGGGCGCAAAGCACGCCCGTATCGAGAGAATTTCATCAAACGGAGGAGTATCATCGTGGCCGAAAAGAGCGGCGCGGACATTTTGGTTCAATGCCTGGTCGATCTGGGCGTCGAAGTCGTGTTCGGCTATCCGGGTGGCGCGGTGCTACCCATTTACGATGCGCTCTATAATCACCCCACGATCAAGCATGTGCTAGTCCGCCACGAACAGGGCGCGACGCATATGGCGGAGGGTTATGCCCGCTCCACCGGCAAGCCCGGCGTCGTTCTGGTCACGTCCGGTCCCGGCGCGACCAATGCCGTCACCGGCATCACCGACGCGCTGATGGATTCGATCCCGATGGTCGTCATCACGGGTCAGGTGCCCACGCAGCTGATCGGCACGGACGCTTTCCAGGAAGCGGACACGATCGGCATCACGCGCCACTGCACCAAGCATAATTATCTGGTGAAGTCGCCGGCCAAGCTGGCCGAGGTCGTGCATGAAGCCTTCCATATCGCCACCACCGGCCGCCCCGGCCCGGTCGTCGTCGACATTCCCAAAAATGTCCAGATCGCGACCGCGCCTTATGCGAAGCCGGAGCTGAAGGTCCATGCCAGCTATCATCCGCAGACCAAGGCGGATGCGGCGGGCATCGACGCAGCGGTCGAGATGCTGGCCGCGGCAGAACGCCCGATCCTCTACACTGGCGGCGGCGTCATCAACAGCGGCCCGCAGGCTACTGCGCTGCTGCGCGAACTGGCAGCCCTGACCGGCGCGCCCGTCACCTCTACCCTGATGGGTCTGGGCGCCTTCCCCGCTTCGTCCGACCAGTGGCTCGGCATGCTGGGCATGCACGGCACCTATGAAGCCAATTGGGCAATGAACCAGGCGGACCTGATCCTGTGCATCGGCGCCCGTTTCGACGATCGCGTCACCGGTCGCCTCGACGCCTTTGCGCCCAACAGCCGCAAGATCCATATCGATATCGACCGCAGCTCGATCAACAAGATCGTCGACGTCGACGTCGCCATCGTGGCGGACGTCGGCAGCGCGCTGGACGATATCATCGCCCTGTGGAAGCAGCGCAACCACAGACAAGTCGACCTGACCGAATGGTGGGCGCGCATCGCCGGCTGGCGCGCGCGCAAGAGCCTGGACTATGCCGAAAACGGTGTCGAGATCATGCCCCAGCGCGCGATCGCCGACCTTTATGCGGCGACCAAGGCAACCGGCAAGGACGTCATCATCACCACCGAAGTCGGCCAGCACCAGATGTGGGCGGCCCAGCATTTCGGCTTCGACGCGCCCAACAAATGGCTGACGTCGGGCGGCCTCGGCACGATGGGCTATGGCTTCCCGGCCGCCATCGGCGCGCAGATGGGCAATCCCGACAGCATCGCCATCTGCATCGCCGGCGACGCATCGGTCCAGATGAACATTCAGGAACTGGGCACCGCCAGCCAATATCGCCTGCCGGTGAAGCTGTTCATCCTGAACAATGAATATATGGGCATGGTCCGCCAGTGGCAGGAACTGACCTATGAAAGCCGCTATTCCAACAGCTATTCGGACAGCCTGCCCGATTTCGTGAAGCTGGGCGAAGCCTATGGCTGGACCGGCATCCGCATCGAAGGACCGCAGGAACTGGAGGCTGGCATCCGCCAGATGCTGGAAACCGACGGTCCGGTGATCGTGGACTGCCGCGTGGCGAAGATGTCGAACTGTTTCCCGATGATTCCGTCGGGTGCGGCGCACACTGAAATGCTTCTCGACCCCAGCCAGGTTGAGGGCGTAATGTCCGACGAGGCAAAGGCCCTGGTCTAAAAGGTGACCCAATGAGGATGGGGAAGTGACGCAGCATCTGAAACTCCGCATCCATGTGACAGAACCGTGGGATTTCGAAAGGATCGCCGGCACAGCCGACCTGACCGGCTGGACCATAGACCATGCTGACCCGGACAATGAGGAATGGGAAGTGCATCTGGACGCGGGGTTCGACTTTAACGATCGGCATATCGGCACATTGCTGGTCAGCCCTCGCTACGTCGGGGAACAGCTCACCCGCATGTTCGATGCCGTGGCGGGCTTCCCCGTCCGCGTCGCCCACGCCCAAGACGGCGGCTGGCACTTCGCCTTTGCCGCCATGATTTCACAGCGCCACGACAAGGCCGATGAAGACGGCCATGACGGGCACGAAGATACGGATAACGGGACCATCATCTGATGCATATCCAGGAAGAACTCAGCCAGCGGCACGTCCTGTCGCTGACCGTTTCGAACGAGGCCGGCATATTGGCGCGCATCGCGGGCCTGTTCACGGCGCGCGGCTATAATATCGACAGCCTGACCGTGGCCGACATCACGCAGGACCATGGCGTCAGCCGCATCACCATCGTCACCAACGGCCCGCCCAAGGTGATCGACCAGATCATCGCCCAGCTCGACCGGCTGGTGCCCGTCCACAAGGTGACGGACCTGACCGAAAACGGCCCTTTCGTCGAGCGCGAACTGGCGCTGGTGAAGGTTGCGGGTATTGGCGAGGACCGGATCGAGGCACTGCGTCTGGCCGACGTGTTCCGCGCCAAGGTGGTCGACACCACGATCGAAAGCTTCATCTTCGAAATCACCGGCACCACCGAGAAGATCGACAATTTCGTCGGCCTGATGCGCCAGATCGGCCTGGTCGAAGTCGGCCGCACCGGCGTCGTCGGCCTGATCCGGGGCAAGGACGCGAATTAACCTATTTCCCTCTCCCCAGCAGGGGAGAGGGTTGCGCAGACTTGGCGGCTTTGTCGCCTAGTCGAAGCTGGGAGAGGGGGTAGCCACCTATCGGCTGCACATCCCCCTCTCCAACTCCATCTAGGTCCGGCTTCGCCGAACCAAGATTTCATATCCTCTCCCCCGGCGGGGCGAGGAAATCCGTTCGAGGGAAGAGACATATGAAGGTTTATTACGATCACGACGCGGACATCGGCCTGATCAAGGGCAAGAAGGTCGCCATTCTGGGCTATGGTTCGCAGGGTCACGCCCATGCGCAGAACCTGCGCGACAGCGGCGTCGCCGAAGTCGCGATCGCGCTGCGCCCCGGTTCGCCCAGCGCCAAGAAGGCCGAAGGCGCCGGCTTCAAGGTTCTGCCCAACAAGGAAGCCGCCCAGTGGGCCGACGTGCTGATGATCCTGGCGCCCGACGAGCATCAGGCCGCCATCTATGAAGCCGATATCAAGGGCAATCTGCGCCCCGGCGCCGCGCTCGCCTTCGCCCATGGCCTGAACATCCATTTCGGCCTGATCGAAGTCCCCGCCGACATCGACGTGATCATGATCGCGCCTAAGGGGCCGGGCCACACCGTGCGCGGCGAATATCAGCGCGGCGGCGGCGTGCCCTGCCTGATCGCGGTCCATCAGGACGCGACCGGCAACGCCCATGATATCGCCCTCTCCTACGCCAGCGGCGTCGGCGGCGGTCGCAGCGGCATCATCGAAACCAACTTCCGCGAGGAATGCGAAACCGACCTGTTCGGTGAGCAGGCCGTGCTGTGCGGCGGGGCCACCGCGCTGGTCCAGGCCGGTTTCGAAACGCTGGTCGAAGCCGGTTACGCCCCGGAAATGGCCTATTTCGAGTGCCTGCACGAACTGAAGCTGATCGTCGACCTGATGTATGAAGGCGGCATCGCCGACATGCGCTACTCGATCTCGAACACCGCCGAATATGGCGATATCAAGACCGGCCCGCGCATCATCACCGAAGAGACGAAGAAGGAAATGAAGCGCGTTCTGGCCGACATCCAGTCGGGCCGTTTCGTCAAGGACTTCATCCTCGACAACCGCGCCGGCCAGCCGGAACTGAAGGCCAGCCGCATGGCGGCCAAGCGTCACCCGATCGAGCAGACTGGCGCACAGCTGCGCGCGATGATGCCCTGGATCGGCGCCAACAAGCTGGTCGACAAGGACAAGAACTAAGCCTAAAACCGACCGGAAACGGAACGGACCGTTTCCGGTTACGGCTCTGGAACTTACGAGGGGCGCGGCATATTCTTGCCGCGCCCCTTGACCGTTTCTGGAGTCTTTTCTTCATGCGCAAATTCCTGATCCCCGCCGCCGCCCTTGTTGCAATCGCCGGTGGCACCGTCGTCATCGCCCAGGGCGCCGCGACGCCCGGCACCAAGGACGTCGCCAAAGTGACCGGCGGCACCTATGCCGTCGAACCGAGCCACACCCAGATCGTCTTTGCCTATGACCATATGGGCTTCACCAACAATCTGGGCGTGATCGCGCAGCCGACCGGCTCGCTGACGCTGGACAAGGCCAACCCGGCCGCGTCGAAGGTCAGCATCGAAGTGCCGATCGCCAACCTCACCACCGGCATCCCGGCGCTGAACGAGCATCTGGCCAAGGCCGAATTTTTCGACGCCACCAAATTCCCGACTGCGACCTTCGTGTCGACCAGCGTGAAGCCCGAAGGCACCACCGGCGCGACCATCAGCGGTAACCTGACCATCAAGGGCATCACCAAGCCGGTGACGCTGGACGCCGAATTTTACGGCGCCGGTGCGAACCCGATGAACAAGAAGGAAAATATCGGCTTCGTCGCGACCGGCACGATCAAGCGCAGCGATTTCGGCATGGGCATGGCGGTCCCGGTCGTCGGTGACGCGGTCGAACTGAAGATCATCGCCGCCTTCCAGAAGTAAGGCCCATGCGCACGTCGGCCCGCCTCATCCTGCTTTGCAGCATGGTCGCATTCGTGCCGGCGACCGCCGCACCGCCTGCCGTTA
>JAGVJS010000311.1 GCA_020051025.1 Sphingobium sp.
CAAGGGCGAGCCAGCCATGCAGCGCCAGGACCGCTCCAGGAATGGCCCATTCCATCCACGCCACGCCGCTGCGCCCCTCGATCCAGGCGGCGGAGAGCAACGCCGTTCCGACCATGACGGCCGGCGGTCCGAGGATCACGCCCCGCGCCCACCAGATGAACATGATGACCGCAAAAGCGGCCACCGACAGGGCCGCGCCAAGGATGCCGACGCCGTCCCCGGCATAAAGGAAGCCCGCGCCGGGGAAGATCAGGCCGAAGCAGAACGCCTTCCACTGGGCGCTCATGCCCAGCAGCACCGGCGCCACGCCGATCAGGAAGATAAGGCCCAGCATCGCATAGAAACGATGCAGCCGGCGCGCCGTCAAACGGCCGTGCAGCGTCTTGCGTTCCGGGATCAGGGGGATGCGATCGACCAGCGGCGCCAGCGGCGACACGGCTTCCTCACGCACGAAATCCGCTTCAAATGGTAGCGTTCGGGCGGTCATGGACCTCTCCTTTTTCGTCCCGATCATGCCGGGAGCCTTATCATCATCGTAGGACGATCATGTTCGACGTGCAACCGACAAACGCCCAAAGAAAAGGCGGCGCTCCGTCGAGCGCCGCCCCAGGGGAGGATCAGGTTACATGCTCCAGCTGACCTGCACGCCATAGGTGCGCGGCATGCCGGCGAAGCGGGAGATCGACGCCAGATTGTCCTGTACGTTGCTCCAATAATAAGTGTTGCCGACGTTGCGGATGTAGATGCCGGCCCGGACCTTGCTGTCGGGAAATTCAAAGCCGGCGCGCAGGTCCACCAGCGCATAGGCCTTCATGTCGAAGCGCGGATCGGCATCCACATAGGCGGTGGTAGTGTTGGCCAGCGCCGTCGTCGTCTTGCTGTTATAGGTCAGGGAGACGCCGATATAGCCTTCCGCGCTGCTGCTGATCGGCGCCTGATATTCCGCGTCCGCGACCGCCGTCAGCTTGGGCGCATAAGGGAATTTCTGGCCCGAGAAATTGCGCAGGTCGCCAAAGGCATCATAACCTTCAAACTCGGTGATCTTGGTGTTGATATAGGTGCCGCCCAGGCTGACGCGCAGGCCGTCCACCGGTCGACCAACGATCGAGGCTTCGACGCCCCAGATGCGGCTCTTGGGGATCTGCACCAGACCATCGAGCGTGCCGAACACGGGGTCCGGCTTGCGGCCGCGTAGCTGCTTGTCCTTATAATCATAATAGAAGCCGGCGAGCGCATATTCGATCCGGCGATCGGCCAGCGGCCCCTTGATACCGATTTCATAGGCTGTGACCGATTCCTGCTTTACCGGGACATAACCCGAGTAACTGGCGACAGAAGCGGTCGGGAAGCTGCCCGACTTATAGCCGCGCGACACGCGGGTATAGAAGAGCGTGCCGCCATCCGTCTTGTAGTTCGCGCCGACGTTCCAGCTGACATTATCCTCATTGAGATTGTCGAACGCCGCCGGATCGAAGATTTCCGGGAAGTTCGGCGTGAAGGTCAGGCAACCGCCCGGCTGCACATTGGTGCCGAAGATCGCGTTCCACCAGGTCGCGGTGTCGCCGCCAAAGTCATTGGTGCAGCCTTCGAAGCTGCGCTTGCTGTCCGTATAGCGGATGCCGCCGATCAGGGTGATGTTGGGCGTGACCTTATATTCCGCATTGGCGAAGGCCGCGAGATTCTTCACGTCCTGCGCGGAATAGTTGAAGGTCAGGATGCCGCGCGGCGCGCCGGGGATCATCCAGAGCGGGTTGGACGACGGACCTTCGCTGAAATTGTAGAAGAGCCGGTCATAGGTTTTCGACTTGTTGTAATTGCCGCCGACGATAAAGGTGAGGCTGTCAAATTCGCCGGTCAGACGCAGTTCCTGCGCCACATCCTTGATATAACCGGTCGTGTTGGTGTCGACCGAGGCATAGGTGGTGCCGTCGAAATCCTGCACCGAATCCGTCTTGTAATGCGAATAGGCGGAGATGGAGGTGAAGGTCAGATTGTCATTGAGTTCGAAATCGGCGCGCAGGCTGGCCTGCCAGAAACTGTCGTCGCGGGCCGGGCGCCGACCGAAAATGCCATAACCCCAGTCGGCGGCGCGCGGCGTGCGAGGGCTGCGCGGATAATTTTTGAAGTTGGTGGCGTCGGGGCTGCCGCAGGTGCCCTCGACCGATCCGGCGCAATTGTCGGAGACGATCTGCGCCGCCTGGGTGTCACCCTTGTCGCGCCAGCCGTTGATGTTGAGCAGGAACTTGATTTTGTCGGTCGGCTGCCAGTCGAACAGCACACGGCCTTGCAGCATGTCCTGCTTGCCCAGTTCGTCCGAGCGGGTGAAGCTCTTCTGCCACGGCCCGGACTGGATGGTGCGAAGGGCAACGCGGGCTTTGAGCGTATTGCTCATAGGGCCGGACACATAGCCCTGCACGTCATAGGTCGAAAAACGGCCGAAGCTGGCGGTAGCGCCGGCCTTGAACTCGTCGGTCGGCTTGGCAACGATATAGTTGATCGCGCCGCCCGTCGTGTTCTGGCCGAACAAAGTGCCCTGCGGCCCCTTTAGCACTTCGACCCGTTCGATATCGAAGGCCGCGCCACGCGTCGGCGCGCTGAAGGGCAGCGCGACTTCGTCGGTATAGACGGCAACGGTCGGTGCGGCGGACAGGGTGGTTTCATAAAAGCCGATGCCGCGTAGCGTATAGACCGGCGTGTTGAAGGGTGACGGCTGCACGGTCAGGCCCGGCACGATCTTGCCCAGATCGGTCGGCGAGTTGATGCCGCGCTGAATCATGGTGTCGCCCGTTTCGGCGGTGATCGACAGGCCTACGTCCGACAGCGATTGTTCGCGCTTGTTGGCGGTGACGATGATATCGGCGTAAGCGTTGTTGCCGACCCCGGATGCCTGCGGTTCCGGGGTCTGTGCGCTCGTGGCGCCCGCGCCGACAACCAGTGCGATCAGCGACGCGCCGACGCAATAAGCCATGCTGCTTTTCTTGATCATGCCCATTTTCCTTCTCCCACATATTTGCGCCGGCTGTTGCAGGTCGCAGTCTCAATCGTCCGAAAGCCCGGCCCGGGTGGATCCGGGCAGGGGCGCGATGGTCAGATAGTGAAGCCTGTTGTCCTACCGGTGGCGGTGCAGCCATGCCGTCGCACCGGCGGTTGGCCGGCAGAGGTCATCGCCCTGAAAGGCGTGTCGGAAAGCTGGGTCGACGGGACCATGAGTCGCATGGGTCTTCCTCTCCAGTTTCGCGCCCGCTTGTGCAGGTCGCCACCAGGAGCCCAATCACCCCGGATGCTCCACTGTTTTCACATCGAGACTTGTTCGTCAATATCGTTTGACGATTTTACCAGATAAAAACGCCTAACCATGAAGCTCGACCCTTTGCGTCGCCATATGGACGCGGCGCCCGCAGGACGGTATGCCGGATCAGACATTTAGTGGATCCAAGATGACCAAAGCCGCGACCAAACAGGCCCAGAACGCCACGGACACCCTCCCCGCGACGGAGAATGAAAGCGCGACCGACAAGGTTGCCGACGCTATTACGCAGGGCATCCGCACAGGCATATTCGTGCCGGGACAGCATCTGCTGGAACCGGACCTGACGCGCCGGCTGGGCATCAGCCGGGGGTCGCTGCGCGAATCGCTCAAGCATCTGGCCGCCGCGGGCATCGTCACGCTGAACCGCTATCGAGGCGCCTATATCGGCCTGCTGGACCGGACCGCGTCGCTGCAACTGCTCGACACGCTGGAGCCATTGGCACGGCTGGCGGCGCGGCTGGCGGCGGAAAATTGCACGACTCCAGCAGCACAAGCAGGCATCGAGCAGGCGATCGGCGATCTGGATCGCGCCGCCCGATCGGGCAACCGCGCCCATTATCTGGAGTCGCGCCGCCGCTTTTACGACGCGATGATCGACCTGGGCGGCAATCGCGAACTGGCGCGCGTCATCCCGCTGTCGCGCACCGACCTGTTCCGCGCGCAGATCGAAACAGTCCAGTCCGACACGCAGCGCAAGCGGCATGCGTCCGGCTATGGCCCGATTGCCAAGGCGATCATCGCCGGCGACCCGAAAAAGGCCGACCTGGCGGTGAAGAAACATTTCGACGGCACGCGCAAGACGATGGCGGAATTGCCGGAGGATATTTTTCCAGCCATGGGCTGAAGCACGGAAATGCGCGCTTTCCAGCCATATGACAACAGCGCCAATATAGATTAACCGATGTTTTGGCTGGACGAAATCGTCAGACACATTTAGCCTCCAGACTGACCCCGAACGAATCGGGGCATCGGTCAGGAGAGTTGCATGCTGCGCGTTTCGGCGATTTACCCGAACCTGCCGGGCAGCCATTTCGATGGCGACGACTATGTCGGCCGCCATGCCCCCTTTGCGCGTGAACTGCTCGCCCCGCATGGCCTGCGGGACTTGCGCATCACGCTGGGCGCTGCCGCGCTGGACGGCACGCCGCCGCCCTACTGGGCGCTCAGCGAACTCATCTTCGATGATCGGGACAGTTTCGATCGCGCCATGGGTATTTGCGGCGCGACGCTGATGGGGGATGCCCCCCGCTACACCAATGTCGATCCGGTGCTGCAAGTGAGCAGCCTGTTCGACGCCTAACCATAAGATATCCGGGAGAATGCGATGCGGAACTTCGTGCGCCATGAAATGGACGATATTGGCCAGCTGATCGGACTGGACGAACTGCTCAACCACCAGATTGTCGACACCTTCTCCTCCACCGCCACGGCGGACCTGGGCTGGACGGAGAAGATCTGGACCGCGATGGTGCGCAAGGATGGCAGCCTGTCGATCGACTTCGGCCTGGGCCGTTATCATAATCGCGGCGTCATGGATGGCTGGGCCGCCGTCGCGCGCGGCAACAGCCAGTGGACGGTGCGCGCCAATCGCGAACTGCGCGACGACCCCACCGAAACCACGGTCGGCCCGCTGATTTACGAGATCATCGAACCGCTGCACAAGGTGCGCTACGCGCTCGAAAAGAACGACGCGCAGCCGATCGCGTTCGACATCACCTTTACGTCGGAAATGCCGCCCTTCTTCGAGGATCGGCACAAGCAGCGCGAGCGCGATGGCTTCCGCATCGGTTCCGACGTGGTGCGTTATCACCAGATCGGCGTGCCGTCGGGCTGGGTCGAAATCGAGGGCGAACGGATCGAGGTTCGCCCCGAGGAATGGACCGAATATCGCGACCATAGCTGGGGCCAGCGGCTGGACGTTGGCGCGCACAGCCCGGACGTGCGCCCCTCCTCCGACTTTGGCGACGCCAAGTTCGGCGAAGGCGAGTTCGTGCTGCTCTGGTCGCCCTTCATGCTGACCGCGCCCAATGGCGAGAAGCATGCCTATCACTTCTATTTCATGTCGAAGCAGGGGCGCATCTTCTACTCGTCGGGCTATCGCAACCATCCCGACGGGCGGCAGGAAAAGGTCGCACGGGTGCGGCCGGAATTGACGTTCAACGATGTCGGCCGGCGCCTGCTGGGCGGCAAGGTGCATTTCGACATGATGCAGGGCGGCACTCACACGGTCGAGATCGAGGTGGCCGGGCCGACCGCCGTGCATTTGGGGCCGGGCCTGTATCTGGGCTTCGACGGCAAGAAGCATGGCGCGTGGAAAGGCGCGCTGGAGGTCGAGGGCGAGAAGTTCGACGACTATACCGACCTCACCACGCTCAAGCGCATGCGCCAGTTGCGCGACTGCCCGATCCTGGTGCGGGAGGGCGACGCGACCGGTCATGGCATCATCGAAACGATCATCCATGGCGCCCATCCCGACATCGGCCTGACCGCCGAAAATTCGATCCTGTAAGGAGGCAGAGCATATGGCGCGCGATACCGACCGTCTGGCGGAAGGGCTGCGCGCCTTTCTGCCGCGTGGCACCGGCATTACGGGGGTCAAGACCCTGTCGGCCGGCCACAGCAACGAAACCTATCTGGTCGAAGGGCTGAACGAAATCCTGCGCATGCCCCCATCCGAGGAGGGGCTGTTGCCGCCATATGACATGGCGCGGCAGCATGGCGTGCTGTCGGCGGTGAAGGCGCATGCGCCCTCCGTGCCGCTGCCCGCCATGCTGGAACTCAGCACCGATCCGTCGTTCATAGGCGATGAATTTTTCCTGATGGAATGCGTGCCGGGCGAGGCATTCGAATATGTCACGCCCGACTGGGTGACGGCCGATCCGGTGGCGGTGCCCGACAGCATCTGCCGCCAATGGTTTGACGCGATCATCGGCCTGCACACCATGCCAGTCGGCGAAATGCCGCCGGGCGGGCGGACCGTGCAGCAGGAAGCGCAGCATTGGCTGGACGTCGCCCGCTCGGCCGAAGCGACGCCGGACCTGATCGGCGTGCTGGAGGATCTGACCGCACGACCACCGCGCACGTCCGGCGCGCCGACGCCGGTGCATGGCGACCCCAAACATGGCAATTGCCTGTGGCATGAGGGGAAGCTGACTGCTTTGCTCGACTGGGAAATGGCCCAGATCAGCGAGCCGTTGCTCGATCTCGGCTATATCCTCATGTTCCACGATCAGGGGGAAGCATCGCTGGCGAATGCCGGGTTCGAGCAGCCCGGATGGTGGTCGCCCGAACGCATGGTCGCGGAATGGGAGCAAGGCACCGGCCGGACGGCGGTGGACATTGCCCGCTATACCGTGCTGGGACAGGCGAAGGTCGCGGCGATCATCGCGCTGGGCGCCTATCTCTTCACCAGTGGCAAGGTGGCGGACGTGCGGTTCAAGGCGTTTGGGGCGGTGCTGCCGGCCTATACGAGGCTGTTGGTGAGCCGGGCGATGGCGGCGGCCTGAACGATCGGCGGCGAAGTTCACACGATAGGCGCGTTTTGGGGCGGAAGCGCTCGCAAGGCCTTCGCGAAGCGCTCGCCAGGCGCTCCCGACGCTTCCCCGAAGCGCGCCCTGTAAAGATATGCGGCCGAGCCGCAACGCGTGGCTTTGCGGCATGGTCTGCGGGAAGCGAGCCTGATCCATCCGACAGGATAGATCAGGGAAAATCCTACATTTGAAGCGGGATAGGATGGCTTGTCAGAGGCCTATGCCGCAGCAGGCATTGCGATTGCAAGCGTAGCGCGCCTTTGGCCCGCTGCGCTTGCAATGACGAGAGGCCCGTTTTTAACGGGCGCGGGTCACACTGTTGCCGACGCCGGCGCTGCTGACTTTGGGCGATGTTTTACCGGGCGTGCGCCAACTGACCTTGTTGCTGATCCCTTCCACCTTGATCGCCGACTGGGCCGCCATATCCGCCGTCACGACATTGCCCGAACCTTCGACGGTCAGTTGCGTGCAGGCGCCTTCGACCGTGACCTGATTGTTGGTTCCGGTCACCGTCGCCTTCCCACCCGCACAGTCGAGCGTGGAACTTTCACCGGATCCTTCAAGAACAGCCTGAGCATAAGCAGGGGCCGTAGCCATAGCGCAGGCAAAGAGTGCAGCAACAGCGGTGACAATCCGGGACGGGGTCTTATTGGCCATTATCGTCATCCTTTTCCTTTGGGACGTCGGGGTCGCACAATATTTATGGATTATCGTGACGGTTGCGACGAGCGGGCGCGAAGGCGCGATGACTGGTCTGGCAGGGCTGAGCGGACTGGCTGGCCAGCCGCGCCTGCTGTAGCGGCGCGATGAAGGCCAAGCCGGTTGAGTTGATGATAGATGCGGGTTGGAATTGAGCTGTGCCGGGGGGGGCAAAAAGGGACACAGCGCTTTGGCTATTTGGGTGGTTAGCGGACGGTTGGATTTCAACTAAGCCGTGTTCCTGCGAAGGCAGGAACCCAGGGCAAAGAAGCGCTAGGCCGCCCCTAGGTCGTGTTGACAAAAGATTTCAACCACAGCCTTGCAGCGGCGAGGTTTAGGAAGCTCTCGAAGGATAGGACGGTTTTGTCGTAGCGGGTCGCG
>JAGVJS010000039.1 GCA_020051025.1 Sphingobium sp.
CGCCGCGCCGATCGCGGCGGCGCGGCCGATGCCGGTCGATGCGCCGGTGACGAGGACGGTCTTGCCTTCAAGCAGCTTCATGGGATCGCTCTTCCTTTAGGGTGTGTTCAGCGCCGCACCGGGCGGCGGGGGGATTTGACGCCGGGGGTCCAGCCCAGATCGGCGCTGATCTTCTGCGCGGCATCACGCACGTCGGTGCTCAGCGCCTTCATCCGTTCGTCGTCCATATATTGGGCGGCGCTCGACAGGCTGATGGCGGCAATGATCGCGCCGGACGCATCACGCACGGGCGCGGCGACACAGCGTATCTGGTCCTCATTCTCCTCCAGGTCGAAGGATCGGCCGTCGCCAACATAGCTGCGCATCCGCTCCAGCCACTGGCCATATTCGGCCGCATGGGTGCCGGCTTCATATTCGGCGTCGAACATCCGGCGCCACACCGGCTCCGTATCGTCCAGCAGCAACGCCTTGCCAAGGCCGGTGGAGGTGAGGGGGTGGCGATCGCCAATCCGGCTGGAAATTTCGACGCGCCGCCGCCCCGGAATCTTGTCGAGATACAGCGCCTGCTCGCCGTCCAGCCGGCCCAGATGCACCACATCCTCGCTGGCGGCGGCCAGCGCTTCCAGATGCGGCCGGGCGATCTGCACCACATCGGCCTGCGACTGCGCCAGAAAGCCCAGCTGCAACAGCTTCGGCCCCAGCTGATACCCCTCGCGCGGCAGAAAGATCAGGAAGCCGCGCTCCACCATGGCGTTGGCGAGGCGATGGGTGGTCGACCGGGTCAGGCCCATCCGTTCGGACAGGTCGGCCAGCTTGATCGGCCCGTCGATCACCTGATCGAGCAGATCCAGCCCGCGATGCAGGGTCTGCGATCCGCCTGTTTTTGCGGATGCCTTGTCCTCTCGCGCCAAATTTTCGGACCCATCCGATTCTGGGTTTGACGTTTTCTGTCTCATCTAATAACACTTTATCCCACAAAATGAGAAAAACAAGGGTGAAGGAGAGGCTGGCCTGATTCTTTCCGGTCCTGCCAAACTGACACTCTGGTCCCGCCTCCTGCGGTCCTGATCATATTGTGAAAGTTTATGCCTGTCGTTCTCACATATTGAGCGCGGGCGAGGTTGAGGGAGTTTTCGCGTGCCGATCGTGACGTTGCCGAAGATCAAGCATGTCCGCGCTTTCACCGTGCGCGGCGGTGGTGCCGACTATCATGACCAGGGCGAAGGCCACTGGATCGACGACCATATCGCTACGCCCATGTCGAAATATCCCGAATATCGTCAGTCGCGGCAGAGCTTCGGCATCAACGTGCTGGGCACGCTGGTGGTGGAGATCGAGGCGGAGGACGGCACCGTCGGCTTCGCGGTGACGACCGGTGGCGAACCGGCGGCCTATATCGTGGAAAAGCATCTCGCCCGCTTCCTCGAAGGCCGCGCGCCCACGGACTATGAGAAAATCTGGGACCAGATGTATTTCTCTACCCAATATTATGGGCGCAAGGGTCTGGTCATCAACGCCATTTCCGGCGTCGACCTCGCGCTGTGGGACTTGCTGGGCAAGCTGCGGCAGGAGCCGGTCTATCATCTGCTGGGCGGCGCCGTGCGCGACGAACTGCAATTCTACGCCACCGGCGCACGCCCCGACAAGGCGAAGGAATTTGGCTTCATCGGCGGCAAAATGGCGCTGCACCACGGCCCGGCCGAGGGTGTCGAGGGCCTGAAGAAGAATATCGCCGAACTGGCCGACATGCGGTCCAAGGTGGGCGACGATTTCTGGCTGATGTGGGATTGCTGGATGGCGCTGGACGTCGACTATGCGACCCGCCTTGCCATCGCCGCGCATGAGCTGGGCCTCAAGTGGATCGAGGAAGCGATCAGCCCGGACGATTATTGGGGTTACAGCCAACTCAAGCGCAATGTGCCCAAGGGCATGCTCGTCACCACCGGCGAGCATGAAGCGACCCGCTGGGGCTTCCGCATGCTGATGGAAATGGACTGCTGCGACATCATCCAGCCCGATGTCGGCTGGTGTGGCGGTGTGACCGAACTGCTCAAGATCAGCGCGATGGCCGACGCCCATGGCAAGATGGTCGTACCGCATGGCTCGTCGGTCTACAGCTATCATTTCGTCATCACCCGCCACAATTCGCCCTTCTCCGAGTTCCTGATGATGCATCCGGGGCCGACGGAGGTGGTGCCGATGTTCCACCCGCAATTGCTGGGCGAACCGGTGCCGGAAAATGGCCGGCTGAAGGCGACCGCGCTCGACAAGCCGGGCTTTGGTGTCGACCTCAACCCCGACATCACCATGCACCGCCCCTATACCCACTGATCTGACAGAGAGACTGATCCCATGAAATTCGTTCGTTTCGGCCAGCGTGGCCAGGAAAAGCCCGGCGTCATCGATGCTGACGGCAATATCCGCGACCTGTCGGGCGTCGTGTCCGACCTGACCATCGAAAGCCTCGCCGCCGCCAAGGGCGCCGACATCGCCGCGCTGCCGGTCGTCGAAGGCGCGCCGCGCTATGGCGTGCCGGTCAAGGGCATCGGCAAGATCGTCGCCATCGGCCTCAATTATGAGGATCATGCGATCGAATCGAACCTGCCGATCCCGACCGAACCGATGATGTTCATGAAGGCGCTGTCGTCGCTGAACGGCCCCAATGACGAAGTCGTGCTGCCCAAGAACAGCACCCATGGCGACTGGGAAGTCGAACTGGGCGTCGTCATCGGGCAAACCTGCCGCTTCGTCAGCGAAGAAGAGGCCCTGTCGAAGGTCGCAGGCTACACGCTCGTCAACGACGTGTCGGAACGCTTCAACCAGAAGCAGCGCGGCACCCAGTGGAGCAAGGGCAAGGGCCATGACACTTTCTGCCCGGTCGGCCCCTGGCTGGTGACGGCCGATGAAGTGGGTGATCCGCAGAATCTGGACATGTATCTAAACATCAATGGCGAGCGGATGCAGACCGGCAACACGAAGACGATGATCTTCAACGTCGCCCAGCTCATCTCCTATGTCAGCGAATATATCACCCTCTATCCGGGCGACCTGATGATCACCGGCACCCCGCCGGGCGTGGGTGAGGGCAAGAAGCCCGACGCCATCTATTTGAAGGCCGGCGACGTCATGGAACTGGGCATCGAAAAGCTGGGCGTCCAGACCCAGAATGTTTCCGAATGGCGCCACCTTGGCGACGTGGTGCTCGGATGAGCGTCTATGCGGGTCGTTTCGCGGGCCGTAACGCGATCATCACCGGCGGCGCGTCGGGCCTTGGCAAGCAGGTCGCCGCGCGCATCGTCGCGGAAGGCGGTCAGGTCGCGCTGTGGGATCTCAATCCCGACGCCCTCGCCGCCACTAGGCAAGAGGTCGGCGCCGCCCATGTCGTCGCGCTCGACGTTTCCGACTATGCCGCCGTCGCCGCCGCCGCGAAGGAAACCGCGGCCGCACTGGGCAAGGTCGACATCCTGATCTGCTCGGCCGGCATCACCGGCGCGACTGCCACAGTGTGGGACTATCCGGTGGACAGCTTCCAGCGGGTGATCGAC
>JAGVJS010000194.1 GCA_020051025.1 Sphingobium sp.
GTCGGGCTTGCCGACTTCGGCGCGCTTGTCGGCGCGGGCCTGATGGCCGGCGGCAAATTCGGCCTTGCTGATCTGGCCATTCTTGTCGGTGTCGAGCGCGGCGAAGCGTTCGTCCAGACGCTGCTGGCGACGCAGCTCGCGATCCTTCTGCGTCAGCTGGCCATCACGATCGACGTCCATCTTTGCGAAGCGGGCTTCGAGCGAAGCGGTCAGTTCCGCCTTGCTGATCTTGCCGTCCTTGTTGGTGTCAGCCTTTGCCATCATGCCGCCACGCGGACCGGGGCCGCCATCAGCGCCGGGCTGGGCGAAGGCGAGGTGGCTCGCCGCGAGGCCGCCGACGAACAGCGATCCGACCGCGACGGTGGTGAAGAATTTGCGAAGCATCTCTGTTGTCCTTCTTGGGTCTTGCTGAACGGCGGTTCGCCGTCCTTGAAACCGGTTATGAAGGCCAGTTGTCCCGCAGATATGTCAGGTCAGCGGGCAAAATGTCGCAATTTGTATCCTGTTAGCCAGCGATGATCGCGCGCGCGCGGCCGGTTGCGGCCTGGGTATCGACGGCGAGTTTCTTTACTTCCGCCGCGACGACGGAGAAGCCGCGCCCCGCATCGCCGGCGCGTGCCGCCTCGATCGAGGCGTTGAGGGCGAGCAGGTTGGTCTGGCGCGCGATGCCGTCGATCGCGTCGACGATGCTGCTGACTTCGCCCAGCACATGTTCGACGACGTTGCGGCGGTCGCTTTCCTGCTGGCGCAGCCGTTGTTCGGCCTCCTCGCGCGCGGCGATGGCACGCCGTTCCGCGCTGATGTCATGGGCGAATTTAATGACGCCGGTCTGGATGCCATCCGGGTCGATGATGGGGTTATAGCTGCCGCGGATCCACACCTGCTGTCCGCGGGCGTCGAGCCGGCAATAGGCGCCGGTGTCGAAATGGCCGGACAGGAGATGCTGCCAGAACAGCGCATAGTCGCGCGAGCGGGCATAATCGCTGTCGCAGAAGATGCTGTGATGCCGCCCTTCCACCTGATCGAAGCGATAGCCGAACAGGGCGAGGAAATTGTCGTTGGCGCCGGTTACCCGGCAATCGCGATCGAAGGTGATGATCGCCGTCGATCGATCGATCGCGCGCCAGACCGAGGCGGCTTCCAGATCAAGCCCGTGCACAGCATAACTCCATTTTGCAGACTATGCCGTGCAAAAGTTAAGGCGTTGCTAACCCTGTGGTCAGCAACGCCCGTAGATGTCAACGGTCGCGACGACCCAGCAGACGAAGCCGCAGCGCATTCAGCTTGATGAAGCCGGCCGCGTCGCGCTGGTCATAGGCGCCCGCATCGTCCTCGAACGTCACGACCTTCTCGCTGTAGAGCGAATAAGGCGACTTGCGGCCGACGACGTAGACGCCGCCCTTGTACAGCTTCAGGCGGACGGTGCCCGTCACCTTTTCCTGGCTATAGTCGATCGCGGCCTGAAGCATCTCGCGCTCCGGCGAGAACCAGAAGCCGTTATAGATCAGCTCGGCATATTTGGGCGCGAGTTCGTCCTTGAGATGCGCAGCGCCGCGATCCAGCGTCAGCTGCTCGATACCGCGATGCGCAAGGTGATAGATGGTGCCGCCCGGCGTTTCATACATGCCGCGCGACTTCATGCCGACGAAGCGGTTTTCGACCAGATCGAGACGGCCGATGCCATGCTTGCGGCCATAGTCGTTGAGCGTTTCGAGCAGGGTCGCAGGCGACATGCCCACGCCGTTGATCGCCACCCCATCGCCACGTTCGAAATCGATGGTGATATATTCGGGCGCGTCGGGCGCGTCCTCCGGGTTCACCGTACGCGAATAGACATAGTCCGGGGTTTCTTCCCACGGATCTTCCAGAACCTTACCTTCCGACGAGGTGTGCAGCATGTTCGCGTCCGTCGAGAAGGGGCTTTCGCCACGCTTGTCGCGGGGAATCGGAATCTGGTGCTTTTCGGCAAATTCGATCAGCTTGGTGCGGCTGGCCAGATCCCATTCGCGCCACGGCGCGATCACCTTGATGTCGGGGGAGAGACCGTAATAGCCGAGTTCGAAGCGGACCTGGTCGTTGCCCTTGCCGGTTGCGCCGTGGCTGACCGCGTCAGCGCCCACCATCTTGGCGATCTCGATCTGACGCCTGGCGATCAGCGGACGGGCAATCGAGGTGCCGAGCAGATAGAGGCCTTCATAGAGCGCGTTGGAGCGCATCATCGGGAAGACATAGTCCTTCACGAACTCCTCGCGCAGGTCGTCAATGAAGATATGCTCTTCCTTGACGCCCATCAGGCGGGCCTTGGCGCGGGCGGGCTCCAGTTCCTCGCCCTGCCCCAGATCGGCGGTGAAGGTCACCACTTCGCACTGATAGGTCTGCTGAAGCCATTTCAGGATCACGCTGGTGTCGAGACCACCGGAAAAGGCGAGGACGATGCGGTTGATCTTGTCTGACATGGGCTGGGCGATTCTTCCGTTAAAAAGGCGCGGTAATGACCGGCGCGCCGGTAACAGCCAAGCCGGCAAAGCGCAACCAAAGCCGCACAGGAAAAGGGGCGGAAGACCGATTGGCCTTCCGCCCCTTTTCAGGGATAGGTGCGCGTTTGCTTAGCCGGGACGCGGGCGCAGGAAGCCCGAAGAGGCCCGGTCGCTGCCAAAGCGGTAGACGGTCTGGCTGCGATCGACGGCCGGAAC
>JAGVJS010000124.1 GCA_020051025.1 Sphingobium sp.
CCGCCCGAACCCACCGGCACGCCGCGCCCGATCGCGTCGGCGACCGCCTGAGCAATCATCGGGTCGCCGGCAAGGCCGAGATAATCATTGGAGGCAAAGTCGCGGCCGGCGCGGGGAATCAGACGACGGAGCCGCCCGCGCGACTCCAGCGCGGCAAGCTGCTTGGCATAGGGTTCGGCGGTCATGGCGGGGCTATAGGCCCGGCCGGGGGAGGCGGCAAGCGGCGGCTTAACTTCGCATATTTCCCGCTTATTTTGTCATTTCATTTCCTGTGTTGGACATTTGGTTGCGCATGGCCATGGCGCCGGAGACAAGCGGGATAGTGCCCTTTTTCGGGCGTGTAGGACAGCGCGGCGTCATTGGCTGGCCAGCTGCTGGTAAAGGGTGAAAAGATGCTCCACCCGCGCCCGGTCGGATGGGAAGGGCACGGGGCGATAGAGCCGGTCCACCGCCTGATCGAGATCGCGATGGGCGCGGCGCAATTCGATCGGCATGGTGTCGGGGTCATAAAGGTCGGCGAGGGTGGAGCCGGCATTTTTCGGCAAAGCGCGGGCGTCGAGGACGGCTTGCGCTAATGCCTCGACATCCGTGCGTTGGACCTCTGTGGTGCCGGGCCAAGGGAAGCAATTATATACAAGCCCGATAGAGTAACGGTAATCACTTTTCAGCCGCCCGCCGATCTGGCGCATCCAGACCATGTGCATCCGGCTGGTCAGAATAGCGAAATCCCATAGTCCAGCGTCGGTAAGGATAGTAACTGCGTCACTGGGTATGGCGGGCGGTTCGAGCCATCCAATCGCCGCATAGTCCCGCCTTTCGGAACTGACTCGTGGCATGACCAGAAATGGCTTGGATGGTATGACTGTGACGTGCCAATGGGCAGGTGTTTCAGCGAGCATCAATGCGGACCGGCCCGGTGCCCGACTGCGTTCCGTCCTGCCTGACGGCGGCTTCTCGCCGCGTCGATAGGCGGCAACATTCTGCAACCGTTCACGTACGCTTATCATCTGGCGCATCATTGCTGGCGGCGCATCCTGCAACGCCAATATCCATCGCTGGCCATTGTTGAGATATTCATGCGCCCCAATGAACGGGCGCAGGAATCCATCCAGTCTCGGTTCTTCCCTCAACAGAGCTTGGCGCTCCAATTCCCCTACGATCAGATAGCCGCCGTCGATCGGCTTCGATCCGATGACGATCCGCCGCGCGCCGTTGATCGGCCGGCCTTCCTCCCGCACCACCAGATGGCGGTTGGCGGCGCCCGCGTCGAACAGATAGGCGGTCAGGGCGGCGTGGCGTGTCTCCACCGGTTCGCCCTTTGCGTCGGCATAGCTGAACAGGCGGCGTTCCTTTGGGGCGCTGGCCTGCGGGGCGAGGCCGACGATCACGCAATGCACCGCCGCCCGGCCGGGCCAGACGAAGGAGCGATGGGCAAAGGCGATCTCCATCCCTTCGCGGAACAGCAGGGGCCAGAGCTGGGCCACCTGTTCGCCCTGGACGATGCTGTTGGTCGCGACGAAGGCGATATGCGCGGCGCCGGCCGCAGCGAAGCGGGCGGCCCTGATGAACCAGCCGGCGACATAGTCGAGCGTGCCGCCCGATCCCGGCAGGGCGGCAATGCGGCGCAGCTGCGTGCGCTGCGCCTCGGTCTGATATTTGGCGCCGATGAAGGGCGGATTGCCGAAAATATAGCTGCACCGGTCGGGCGGCAGCAGGTCCGCCCAGTCCATTTCCAGCGCGTCGCCATGGCGGATATTGGGCGCGGTGACGAGCGGGATGCGGGCATAGGGACGGCCGAAATCCTCGCCCAGCCGGGTGTTGGCGATATGGTCGGTCATCCACAACGCGACCTGCGCGATCTGGCTGGGAAATTCGTCGATCTCGATGCCGTGGAAGCGATCGACATTGAGCCGGGTGAGGGCGGCCACATCCAGCACCTGTTGCACCGGGCCATCTGCGATCAGCCGTTCGCGGATGATCTCCCGCTCCAGTTCGCGCAGTTCACGATAGGCGACGACCAGAAAATTGCCCGCGCCGCAGGCCGGATCGAGGAAGGTCAGGCCGGCCATCCTGTCCTGCAAGCGGCGCAGCGCCGCGTCCCGGCCGGACCGCAATGCGCAGGCGCGGTCGAACTCGGCGCGCAGATCGTCCAGGAACAGCGGGCCGATCACCTTCAATATCGCCTCTTCGGGCGTGTAATGCGCGCCCTGTTTCCGCCGCGTCACCGTGTCGATCACGCTTTCGAACAAAGATCCGAAGATGGCGGGCGACACATCGCCCCAGTCGAAGATGCTGGCGTCCAGCAGCATCTGGCGCATATCCCGGTCGAACACGGGCGTGGCGACGCGGCCGGAAAAGAGCGCGCCGTTGATATAGGGAAATTCGGCGAGATCGGCGTCCAGCCCCTGTTGCCGGCGATCGGGCGGGGTATCGAGCACTTCGAACAGTTCGATCAGCCAGCGGCCAAGATCGCGGCCGTCGGCGCTGGTGCGGGTTTCAAGGAACAGGAGGAATTGTTCGCGCCGCTGGAAAATGCCGGTGTCGTCGGCGAAGAGGATGAAGAGCAGGCGCACCAGCAGCCGTTCCAGATCGGCGCCGACATAGCCGCGCGCGGCCAGCGCATTGTGCAGCCGGCCCATCAGTTCGCTCGCCTTGCGATTGACCGGCGACTGGTTGCGCAGCAGGCGCGGCTTGGCGCCAAGGATGAAGTCGAACGCCTCGACATGGCGTTTGAGGTCGGGCAGCGGAAAGTGCCAGTGCTGGCGGGTTTCCAGATCGAGCAGTTCGAACCGCTGGAAATCGCATACCATCATGTGGCGCGGCCGCTGCGCCTCCGGCAGCCAGTCATGATAGTCGAGCGCCTGCATCATGGCGCGGTCGAGATTGCGGCCGATGCTCTTCTGTTCGACGATCAGCGTGCCCGGCCAGAACAGGTCGATGAAGCCGCCGGTGCGGCGCGCATCGAGCGCCTTCACCCGCTGTTCGTAGACCGCCACCTGTTTGCGGGGGACACCGAAAATGGCGAAAAATTCGTCGTAGAAGCTTTGCGTCTGTCCCTTTTCATAGCCCTTGCCGCGCCATTCCTCTGAAAAATGGGCGGCGTTTGCACGAATTTCCGGCCAGCTGAGACGCATCGCTTCCCTCCCCCGATGAGACGGGAAAAGGCTGATGGATCAACGGGCTGGAGCAAAGCGGAGTTGGGACCGTAACGGCTGGAAACAGCCGGATCAGAAGCTGAAGCTCAGTGCGAAGGACGCCACATTATCGTTGCTGTCGTCGGCGCCGGGGCGGAAGCCACGCTGGTGCAGATAGCCGATTTCCGCATTCACAGTCTTGGCGATCGGGGTGGTGATGGCAATCATGTTGCGCATCCGCTCTTCACCCTGGACCCGCTGGAAATTGGTCTTGTTGAGGTCGACAAAACTCTCATGGCTCAGCACCAGCGCGGTCTTGCCGCCTTCGCGCAAGGGCATGGTAAGCTTCACATAGGGGCGCAGCCGCCAGGCGGTGCCGTCCACCCCGTCGCGCCAGCGCTCCTCCATCCGCATCCGGGCGCTGATCGAGACGCGGCCGATCTTCGCGATATTGTCGAAGGTCAGCTGCTGGCGGCCGCGATGCTCCATAACGGTGAAATCCCCGCCGGCATATTGCGGGTCATGAGTGTAGCCGGCCCAGATCGTCACCGCCTTCGACAGCTTGTAACCGATCAGCGTGTTGGATTCGATTTCGTAGAGGCCGTTGCGATCGTCGCTGAAGCGGGCGACCAGTTCCTGCGACAGGCGCCAATGATCGTCCAGCTTCACCGTAGCGCTGGCCGTGGTCCAGAGCTGTTCATCTTCGCTGGCATAGGCGGGGGCAGCGACCCATAGCAGGGACAGGGCGGCAACGGACGACAGGCACAAGCGAATGGAGCGCACGGCATTTCCTCTCCCAAACAACGGGTCGTCGCGCCAAATATGACTAACAAGTGACATCTCAGCGTCATTTATATTTCTATTTTATGACAATCATTGCCCTGTTGGCGCGTCATCATGGCTGGACTCAGTCTGAGCCGGCATAGCGGTATAAAATGACGAAAACATGCATGTCGTCGATCGCAGCATTGCCAAGGATCTGCCTTGACGATGCGATGCGGCCGGGCGCCTATCTTCGAGGCGACTCATGCGCCGGCGATGGCGGATGCATGCAAGAACGCCTTTGCCGGACGCCCGCGCACGCTGTCGTTCTTGCTGAAGCATCCGATCTGATTGCATCGGCTCGGATGCTCTAGGGTCTTGTTTTGCCGCGTTTTCAGAGTCAGCAGCAGATTCCATCTGCTTAGAAAACGCTCTAGGTCGCGACCTTCAAGGACCATGCCGGCCTGAGCCGCGCTCAGGCCGGATTATGCGCCTTCAGGAAAGCGTCCATCTTCTCCAGAAATTCCAGTCGGTCGGCCTCGCGTGAGAAGAAATGGTCGGCCAGCGGCTGTTCGACATAGATATAATCCTGGCCCGCCACCTTGCCGGCCGCCTTCAGCTTTTCCGCCATCTCGCGCGACTGGGTGACGGGCACGCGCCGGTCCTTCTTGCCGTGCATCAGCAGGATCGGGGTGGAAAATTGCCCGGCAAAGCCGATCGGCGAGACGGCAGCGAAATCGGGGGCCTGTTCCTTCATCCAGTCCTTGCGCCCGCCATGGTTCAGGAAACGGCCGTCATAGCGCATCATCGCCGCCAGATCCGACACGCCGGCATAGGAAATGGCGCAGCGATATTTCGCGCCGTTGCGCTGGGCCGCGCGCATCGCCGCATAGCCGCCATAGGAGGCGCCGACCATGCAGACGCGCTTGGGATCGGCCAGCCCCTGCTGCACCGCCCAGTCGACCGCGTCATTAAGGTCGTCCTGCATGGCGAGGCCCCATTGCCCCTCGCCCTTTTTCGCAAAGGCAGTGCCATAACCAGACGATCCGCGATAATTGGGTTGCAGCACGGCATAGCCGCGCCAGGCCAGATATTGCACCCACCAGTCCCATTCCTCGCTGTCGCGGGCAAAAGGGCCGCCATGGGGCATCAGGATCAGTGGCAGATTTTTCGCGTCCCTGCCCATGGGAAGGGTCAGGACGGCGGCGATTTCCAGCCCGTCGCGCGCCTTGTAGCGGATGGTCTTGACCGGGGAGAGGCGGGCCTTGTTCGGGAACTGGTCGCTGACGCGCGACAGCACGCTCATCGCGCCGGCGGCGGTGTCGTAATAATAATAGGCGCCCGGCTGATCGGCGGTGCCGACATGGACGATCAGCTTCTGCCCGTCGCGGCTGGTGGACACGATGCGGGCGCGCCGGTCGCCCACCGCCTTGTCGATATCGGTCTGAATCTTGGCCAGATTGGCGTCGAACCAATGGACCGCCGGCGCGTCGGCGGTGTAGCGCACGCCGGCAAGGCCGGTGCCGGCCGCATCCTCCTGTATCCCGCCCAGGTCGAAACCGGGCGCGGAGAAGATCTTGCGGCCCAGTTCCAGCGTGCCGAGGTCCAGTTCATAGAGCGCATCGGTTCCTTCGCGGTCGTCGCTGGCAATCGCCTTGCCCGGGTCGGCGGTGAACAGCAGCGGCGTCACCAGCGATTCGTCGCGGCGGCGATCGGCCCGGTCGACCACGCGGAAACCGGCCTTGGCATCAGGGCGGTAGAGCAGGGTCGATGTGCGGCTGGAGTCATTATAGCCCACGCCCATCCGCACCGTGCCGGCGGCATCGGCATACCAGCCGCGCACATTCTGCCGGGGCGGAACGACATGACGCATCCGGCCGGTGGTGACGTCGATTTCGTCCACCTTGGGCCAGAAGCCGGGGTCATTGTAGAAAATGGACGTCTGATAGGACAGCAGGATGCGCGGGCTGCCGTCGCGGGCGATCCAGATGACGTCGTCGGCACTTTGCGCGGCAACATTTTTGGCCAGCAGCATCACCTTGCTGCCGTCGCGTTTTACGCTGACGACGCGGCTGATATACCATGCGCTGCCCTGCACGTTGGATTCACTGCCCACGCCGGCGATCAGCCAGTCGTCATTGACCCATTGCCACCAGTTGAGGTCGTTTTCACCCAGACCCAGCGACCGGATGCGATTGGGGCCTTCACGGACGTCGGCGATGACCAGTCGCAATTCGCCGTTGATCGCCACCCGGCTGGCGACATGCAGGCCGTCGGGCGAGAGGGTTGGCCGGCTCATCAGCGGCAGGGCGGCGAAATCCTTGATCGTCCATTGGCGCGGCTTGGCCGGCGTCGTGGTTTCCGCCGGTGGCGTCTGCGCCAGCGCGCTTCCGCAAATGGCTGCGCTCGCAAGCAGCATGATGATGCGCGACATAGTCCCCCCATATGATCGACCCCAGGGCCGATATAGGGTGGCATACGTCGCGCGTCATTTAAAATAGACCGTTAATCAATTCGTTGGCTTCGCCTGCTCAGGCGGCGCAGTCGGCCGCCAGCGGTGCCAGCACCGCCCGGTTGCGGCCGCCGCGCTTGGCTTCATA
>JAGVJS010000066.1 GCA_020051025.1 Sphingobium sp.
CATCGGCGGTGGCGAGCGGGCCGCTGCGCATCACCGCGCCGACCTCCTTCGGGGGATGCACCTCGCCCCCTATCTCCAGCGCTTTATCGACGCGCATCCCAAGGTCGATCTGACCGTCGACCTGTCGGACGACTTCGCCGACCTGATCGAGAGCCGGGCCGACCTCGCCATCCGCATCACCGCCGATCCGGGTCCGGCGCTAACGGCACAGCGGCTGGCGACCAACCGACGCATCCTGTGCGCCGCACCCGCCTATCTGGCGCAGCATGGCACGCCGCAGACGATACTCGACCTGAAGACCCACCGCCTGCTCGCCGCCGAAGGGCAAATGCCCTGGCGGCTGATCGGGCCGAAAGGACCGGTCAGCATCGAAGGGCGCAGTCACGTGCGCACCAACAGCAGCGAATTGGTGCGTGAACTGACGCTGGCGGGCAGCGGCATCGCGCTGCGGTCCTTGTGGGACATCAGCGAAGCCTTGCTGCGCGGCGATGTGCAGCAAATTCTTCCCGCCTTTGAGGGATCGAGCGACGTCGGCCTGTTCACGGTGCAATTGCCCCAGGCCAATCCGCCGCGCAGCATCATCGCTTTCGTCGATTTTCTTGTTACACTTTATGTCCCGACGCCTCCTTGGGAACGGACCGTCTTGCCCTAGCGGAACCGAGGCTCTAAGGCCCCGCCCATGGACGATAACACCCGCCGCGCCGCCCTAGACTATCACCGCTTTCCCCAGCCCGGTAAGCTCCGCATAGAGCCGACCAAGCGCATGGTGAACCAGCGCGACCTTGCGCTGGCCTATTCGCCGGGGGTGGCCGCGCCCTGCGTGGAGATCGCCGCCGATCCCGACAAGGCGATGGACTATACCGCGCGCGGCAATCTGGTCGCCGTCATCTCCAACGGCACCGCCGTGCTGGGGCTGGGCGCGATCGGCGCGCTGGCGTCGAAGCCGGTGATGGAAGGCAAGGCCGTCCTCTTCAAGAAATTCGCCGACATCGACGTGTTCGACATTGAAGTCGACACCATCGACACGGACGCCTTCGTGGACGCCGTCGCCCTGCTGGAGCCGACATTCGGCGGCATCAATCTGGAAGACATCAAGGCGCCTGAGTGTTTCGAGATCGAGCGGCGCCTGAAGGAACGGATGAATATTCCGGTCTTCCATGACGACCAGCATGGCACCGCGATCGTCGTCGCCGCCGCCGTGCGCAACGCATTGGTGTTGCAGGGCAAGACGCTGGCCGACGCAAAGCTGGTGACCTCCGGCGCCGGCGCTGCGGCGCTCGCCTGCGTCGACCTGCTGGTGTCGATGGGCCTGCCGATCGAAAATGTTACCATGACCGACAAGGATGGCGTGATCCATTCGGGCCGCGAAGGCATGCTGCCCAACATGGCGCGCTATGCCCGCAACACCAATGCCCGCACCCTGCCCGACGTACTGCCGGGCGCGAACCTGTTCCTTGGCCTTTCTGCGCCCGGCGTGCTGAAGCCGGAATGGCTGCCGCTGATGGCGCCCAATCCGCTGATCTTCGCGCTGGCCAATCCGGAACCGGAAATCCGCCCCGAAGCGGCGCGCGAAGTGCGCCCGGACGCGATCATCGCCACCGGCCGGTCGGACTATCCCAATCAGGTCAACAACGTCCTGTGCTTCCCCTATATCTTCCGCGGTGCGCTGGATTGCGGCGCGACGCAGATTAACGAAGCGATGAAGGTCGCCGCGGCCGACGCCATCGCCGCCCTCGCCCGCATGCCCGCACATGACAGCGTGGCGCAGGCCTATGGCGGCCGCAAGCTGGTGTTCGGCGCCGACTATATCATCCCCACCCCGTTCGACCCGCGCCTGATCGGCGAAATCGCCGTCGCCGTGGCCCGCGCCGCAATGGACAGCGGCGTCGCCAAGAAGACGCTGGATCTGGACGAATATAAGCGCAGCCTGACCCGTCAGGCGACGCGTTCCGGCCAGTTGATGCTGCCAGTGTTCGAGGCCGCGCGCGGCAGCGCCGTCCGCATCGTCTATGGCGAGGGCGAGGATGAGCGTGTGCTGCGCGCCATCAGCGACGCGCTGGACGAAGGCATCGTCCGCCCCACCATCGTCGCGCGCCGCCGCATTCTGGAACAGAAGCTGCCCGAACTGGGTCTGGGCTTTGAGCTGGACCACGATGTCGAGGTCATCGATCCGGAAACCGACCATCTGGTGATGGGCGAACTGGTCGAAGCCTATCGCGCCGTCGCATCGCGCCGGGGCGTACCGGCCGACGAAATATTGCGCCATGTCTATCGCCGGCCCACCATCACCGCCGCCATGCTGCTGCGCACCGGCCGGGTCGATGCCGCGCTGGTCGGTGGCCGCTCCGAATATTGGGGCCAGGTCGAACATGTGCTGCGCATCATCGACCGGGCGCCGGACCATAGCCGCGTCTATGCGCTGTCGGGCCTGATCCTGGACGCGGGCGCGCTGTTCATCACCGACACCCATATGGTACCGGACCCGACGCCGGAACAGATTGCAGAAATGACGCTGGCCGCTTCGGCGGAACTGAAGCATTTCGGCCTGACGCCGCGCGCCGCGCTGCTGTCCCACTCCAATTTCGGGGCGTCGCACACCGACAGCGCGCGCAAGATGCGTCGCGCATTCAAAATCGTGCGCGATGCCGCGCCCGACCTGGCGGTCGATGGCGAAATGCATGCCGACGCGGCGCTCAGTCAGGCCCTGCGCGAACGGCTAATCCCGGATTCGCGGTTCGAAGGACCGGCCAATCTGCTGGTCATGCCAAACCTGGACGCGGCGAACATCACGCTAACCGCATTGTCGGCCTCCTCCAGTTCGCCCACGGTCGGGCCGATGCTGATGGGCCTGACCAAGCCGATCCATGTGCTGACGCCCGGCGTGACGTCGCGCGGCATCCTGAACCTGACCGCTATCGCGGCAGCGGAGGTGGCGCGGGAAGGCTGAATTTAACCTTCTGCGCCTATGCTGCCGCTGACATGGAGGCAATGGGACGAAGATGGCGGGTTTCCTGAAACGGTTCGGGCCGAAGCTGGCGATCGGCGGCGTGGTGGCGATGACCGCGCTGGTCGTCGCCATCTCGGTCGACCGGCAGGCGTTCGAGGGCAAGGCAGCCCCCGAAGCGCCGGCG
>JAGVJS010000269.1 GCA_020051025.1 Sphingobium sp.
GCTGGCCGACGCCCCCGAAACGGCGAGCGGCCTCGGCCTCGACACTGGCGCTCGCGCCCAGCTGAAAAGCCGCCTCGGCAACAAGACGCCGGCAGGTCAGGCGCAGATCGCCGCTCATGTAAAGGATCGCCTCGCCAAACTCCGCGCCATCGACCTCGCTCCGCTGTCCCCCGCGACCCGGATCGACGTGGAAGTGGTGCTGGCCGCCCATGAAAATGCCGACCGCGGCTTCGCATTCCCCTTCGGCGACATGGCGATCATGAACAGCAACTGGTCCTACCGCAACAGCCCCTATGCCGTGGCGCAGAATACCGGCAGCTTCGTCGAAACCCCCGATTTCCTCGACTCTAACCATGTCATTAAGGACACGGCCGACGCCGACGCCTATCTCGCCCGGCTGCAACTCTATGCCGCCAACCTCGATGGCGAAACCGAACGCCTGAAGCATGACGCCGGCCTCGGCGTCACCGCCCCCGCCTTCCTGCTCGACAAGACGCTCAGGCAGATGGCCATGGTACAGGCCCAGCCGGTCGAACAACAAGTCCCCGTCGCCTCCATCGCCCGCCGCACGAAGGACATGGCTGGCGACTATGCCGCCAAGGCCGCGCAGATCGTCCGCGACACCGTCACCCCCGCCCTCGCCCGACAGGTCGCCGAACTCCAGCGCCAGCGCGCCAGGGCCACGATGGACGCGGGCGTCTGGAAATTCCGGGGCGGCGACGCCTATTATGCCTGGGCGCTGAACGCCGGCACCACCACGACCATGTCGCCGGACGAAGTCCACAAGCTCGGCCTCGCCCAACTCGCCGCGCTGCAATCGGAAATGGACGGCCTGCTCAAGCAATTGGGCATGACGAAGGGCACGGTCGGCGAACGCATGACCGCCATGGGCAAAGACCCGCGCTATCTCTTTGCCAACGACGACAACGGCCGCCAGCAGATCCTCAGCTTCATCGACGGCCGCCTCGCCGACATCCGCACCCGCCTGCCCCGCGCCTTCGCCACCCTCGTCCCCGCCAAGCTGATCGTGAAGCGCGTGCCGGTGGAGATCGAAGCGGGCGCGCCCGGCGCCTATGCCGGCGCCGGTTCGATCGACGGCTCGGTCCCCGGCAACTATTATATCAACCTGCGCGATACCAGCATCTGGCCGCGCTATTCGCTGCCCACCCTCTGCTATCATGAGGGGATACCCGGCCATATCTGGCAGGGCGAATATACCTACAAGCTGCCACTGATCCGCTCGCTCCTCGCCTTCAACGCCTATAGCGAGGGCTGGGCGCTCTATGCCGAGCAGCTGGGCGATGAACTGGGCGCCTATGATGGCGACATTGCCGGGCGGCTGGGCTATCTCCAGTCGATCGCCTATCGCTGCTGCCGCCTCGTGGTCGACACCGGCCTCCACGCCAAGCGCTGGACCCGCGAGAAGGCGATCCACTGGTTCTCCACTACCAACGGCTCCACGGTCGAGGATGTGCAGGGCGAAGTGGATCGTTATTGTGCATGGCCGGGTCAGGCCTGCGGCTACAAGGTCGGCCATGGTGAAATCGTCCGCCTGCGCAGCGCCGCGCAACAGGCGCTGGGCGACAAGTTCGACTTCCGCCTCTTCAACGACGCCGTGGTCAAGGGCGGCGGCGTACCGATGACCGTGCTGGGTAAGAGCATCGACGCCTGGGTGGCGGAGCGGCGGGGGGCGTAAACCAACTTCCGTTCGTTTCGAGCCTGTCGAGAAACGTGCAGCACAGCGCTAGCCGCTTCTCGACTTCGCTCGAAGCAAACGGAGGTTGGAAGCAACAAAAAAAGCCGGAGGATTACTCCCCCGGCCTTTCCTACTCCGGCAAAACCTGTCTTAGCCGACAAAGGCTCTTTCAATCACGAACTGGCCCGGCGCCGCGTTCGATCCTTCGGTGAAGCCCTGTTCCTCGAAAAAGGCGCCGAACTGCTTGATCATCTCCATGCTGCCGCACATCATGATCCGGTCGGTTTCGGGGTCGAACTTCGCCGCGCCCGGAATGCCTTCGAACAGCGCGCCGCTCTCGACCAGCTTGTCGATCCGCGCGGTGTGGCCGTCGAACGGCTCGCGGGTTACGGTCGGCACATAATGAAACTGGTTCGGCGCCTGTTCGGACACCAGCGGGTCGTCGCCCCACTTGCCTTCCATCTCGTCGCGGAAAGCCAGATCGCTCACCCGGCGCACCGAATGGACCACCACGACCTGCTCGTAAAATTCATACACGTCCGGGTCGCGCGGCAGGCTCAGGAACGGGGCGAGGCCCGTACCGGTCGACAGCATGAACAGCCGCTTGCCCGGCAGCAGCGCGTCGGTCACCAGCGTGCCGGTCGGCTTGCGGCCCAGATAAATCTGGTCGCCCGGCTCGATCTTCTGGAGCTTGCTGGTCAGCGGGCCATCCTGAACCTTGATCGACAGGAATTCGATTTCCTCGTCCCAGGCGGGGCTGGCGATCGAGTAAGCGCGCAGCAGCGGCTTGCCATTGTCACCCTTCAGGCCGATCATGATGAACTCGCCCGACCGAAAGCGGAAGCTGGCCGGCCGCGTGATGCGGAAGCTGAACAGATGCTCGTTCCAATGCTTCACCGACAGCACGGTTTCCACGGAAAGCGCGCCGGTGGGTTCCAGTACCGGCTTTTCGATCGTCTCGTCGGTCAACAGTCTATCCTTGCACTATCGAAGGCGCGCCATCGGCAACGCCTTTTGCGGATCGTTCGCAATAAAGTCGAAATCCGCGAATGGCCCTTTCACGTCGCAATGACAACATAAAAAATCTTGGGCCAAAAAAACCTGGGTCCATCAAACCTGCCTGTGGCGATGCCTCTGCCAGGCAGACCGGACCATCTGTGACTGGTTGGTTGGAAGCGTGCGTTCGACCAATCGGCTGAACGTTCTACGCATAAACGCAGAAGGCCGACTACACGCTTCCGAAAGCTAATTTACGCTTCAGGCTTCAACCAAACAAACCTTTTGCGATGCCGCCCAGTTCATTGAGTGGATTGCCATCGCCGTCCTTGTCGAAAAAGCCGCCCAGCTTGCCCAGGATCGCTTCCGGCCCGCCAAACGTACCCAGCAGCTCCTGCAACTTGTCTGCCGACACGCCATATTGCGCCGCTGTCTCGGCCAGCGCCGACACGCTCGTCTCGCCCGAACCGATCTTGGCGCTGATCTCGTTGAACAGCCCCTGCATCTGCTCCGGCGTCACGCCGATCTGCGCCGCGATCGCGTCCAGCCCGCCGAACTTGCCAATCATATCTTCGAACATGCCCAAAACTCCCGCGTAAAAGGTCGGGCTGTATGATAGCAGCTTGCATCCCTGATCCAAAGCAAAAGGGCCGGAGGATCACGCCCCCGGCCCCTTGCCTGCCCTGTCTCGAAAGATCAGGCGGCGGTCAGCGCTGCGCTGCGGACGCCATCGTCGACATGGTCCACGAACTGGGCGAAATTGTCCACGAACGCCTTCACCAGCGTCAGCGCGGTCGCGTCATAGGCTTCCTTGTCGGCCCACATGGCGCGCGGGTCGAGGATGGTCGACTCCACGCCATTGACCGCCACCGGCACGTCGAAGCCGAAGTTCGGATCGGTGCGGAACTCGGCTTCGTTCAGGCTGCCGTCCAGCGCCGCATTCAGCAGCGCGCGCGTCACCTTGATCGGCATGCGCTTGATGCCGGGCATCGTCGCCTTGCCGCCTGCCCAGCCGGTATTGACCAGCCAGCAGGTCACGCCGCCCTTGTTGATCCGCTCCTTGAGCAGATTGCCATAGACGGATGGATGACGCGGCATGAACGGCGCGCCGAAGCAGGTCGAGAAAGTGGCGGTCGGCTCGGTCACGCCGATCTCGGTCCCCGCGACGCGCGCGGTATAGCCGGACAGGAAGTGATACATCGCCTGTTCCGGCGTCAGCCGCGCGATCGGCGGCAGCACGCCATAGGCATCAGCGGTCAGGAAGATAATGTTCTTAGGCACCGGCCCCAGATTCTTCTCCGACGTGTTCGGGATGAAGTCGATCGGGTAGGAACCGCGGCTATTTTCGGCCAGCGAGTTGTCGTCCAGGTCGATCTCGCGGGTTTCCTCGTCGATCACGACATTTTCCAGCACCGTGCCGAACCGCCTGGTGGTGGCAAAGATTTCCGGCTCGGCCTCGGCCGACAGGTTGATCATCTTGGCATAGCAGCCGCCCTCGAAATTGAAGACGGCGGTGTCCGACCAGCCATGTTCGTCATCGCCGATCAGCGTGCGGCTGGCATCGGCCGACAGCGTCGTCTTGCCGGTGCCCGACAGGCCAAAGAAGACCGCCGTATCGCCATTCGCGCCGATATTGGCCGAACAGTGCATCGGCATCACGCCCTTCACCGGCAGCAGATAATTGAGGATGCCGAACACCGACTTCTTCATTTCGCCGGCATAGCTGGTGCCACCGATCAGGATCAGCTTCTCGGTGAAGTTGACCGCGATCACCGTCTCGCTGCGACAACCATGGCGGGCCGGGTCGGCCTTGAAGGTCGGCAGGTCGATAATGGTATATTCGGGCGCAAAGCCTGTCAGCTCTTCCGCGCTCGGCCGCACCAGCAGGGTGCGGATGAACAGGTTATGCCAGGCGCGCTCGTTGATGACACGCACATTGACGCGATGCTCGGGCTGCGACCCCCCGAACAGGTCGGCGACATACAGCGTGCTCTTCTCGCCCACCGCCTTGAAGAAATCCTCCTTCAGCGCCGCGAAATGGTCCGGCGTCATCGGCACGTTGGTCTTGCCCCACCAGACAGTGTCCTGCGTCTCGGCATCCTGGACGATGAACTTGTCGGTGGCCGACCGGCCGGTATGCTTGCCGGTCTTCACGACCAGCGGGCCGTCCTTGGACAATATGCCTTCGCCGTTGCGGACCGCTGCTTCGACCAGCGGCGCCGTGCCGAGATTCCAGAACTGGGTGGCATGGGTGGTGATGCCCTGGTCGGCCAGGGTGATTGAGGATTTGGCCTGCACGCCTTTGCTCCATATGTTGTTCGCGCACGTCATGTTTCATGATCGCGTTCGATCCGCCCCTTGAGCATCGCTTGTCTATACGCGACGTCTCTTGCTGCTGACGTTCAAAGGCATAGGGCTTTGGGCTAGGGCCGTCAAACCCCTGCGCGCGGGACTTTGTCCCGAATATCGACGCTTGAGGCGCAGGACGTTCCGCCCGGCCTTTCTTGCGGGCGGGGTCGCCATGGTCTAACGCTGCCCCTATATCCGCTTTTTCACATTCTTCTGGGACACTGCATGACCGCAACCATCGCCCTGGTGGATGACGACAAGAATATCCTGACTTCGGTGTCGATCGCGCTTCAGGCCGAAGGCTTCATGACGCGCATCTATTCCGATCCCGAAGGCGCGCTGAAGGCCTTGCTGGACAATCCCGCCGACCTTGCCGTCTTCGATATCAAGATGCCGCGCATGGACGGGATAGAACTGCTCCGCCGCCTGCGCGAAAAGAGCCAGATGCCGGTCATCTTCCTCACCTCCAAGGCGGATGAGCTGGACGAAGCGCTGGGGCTGGCCATGGGTGCGGACGACTATATTTCCAAACCCTTTTCCCTACGACTGCTGCTGGCCCGCATCCGCGCCATCCTGCGCCGCGCCGAAGTCAGCAAGACGCCGGACGCGCCCGACGAACCGGTCGCCGACCCGATCATCCGCGGCCGGCTGGAAATGGACCCGGCCCGGCATCGGGTAAAATGGAACGGGCTGGACGTGACGCTGACCGTCACCGAATTTCTGATCCTGGAAACGCTTGCGCAGCGCCCCGGCGTGGTCAAGAACCGCAACCAGTTGATGGACGCCGCCTATCAGGACGACGTCTATGTCGACGACCGCACGATCGACAGCCATATCAAGCGACTGCGGCGCAAGTTCCGCGAGGTGGATTCCGACTTCAATGCAATCGACACCCTCTATGGCGCCGGCTACCGATTCTCCGAAGAATGACTGCGTACCGCTGTCGGTGCGCTGGTCGGGGCGACTGAGCCTCACGCCGCGCATTCTGGCGGTCAACGTCTTCGCGCTCGCCCTGCTGGCGGGCGGCTTCTTCTATCTCGACAGCTATCGCACCCGCATCGTCGACGACCGGCTGGAACAGTCGGCGCGCGAACTCAAGCTGCTGGCCATCGGCCTCGAAAATGCGCCGGCCGACCGGCACAATGCCTTGATCGCGGCCTATTCGCGCCAGACTGGCGATCGGGTGCGCCGCTACGGTGCCAGCGGCGCGCTGGTCGCCGACAGCTTCACCATGGACGCTCCCCGCTATCGCCTCCGCCTGCCGTCGGAGGAGGAATGGCAACGCCACGTTGCGCGCTTCCTTGACAAGATGGTGGACAAGGTCGTGTCGGCCGACCGTCCGCCCGATTTCGAGGAGCCGACGGTCGATCGCGCCGATGCCTGGCCCGAAGTCGCGGTCGCCCGCAAATCCGGCAAGCCGCAGGCGATGAACCGTTATGCCCCTGATCGTACCTTCATGATCTCCGCCGCCGTCCCGGTACGCGACGGCACCAGCCTGTTTGCGACGGAGAATGCCCGCGACATTACCCGCATCGTGCGGGCCGAACGACTGCGCCTCGGCATGGTCCTCGCCGTCGCGGTGCTGGCCTCGGTCCTGCTTTCGCTCTTCCTTGCCCGCACCATCGTCCGCCCGTTGCAGGGCCTGGCCCGCGCC
>JAGVJS010000239.1 GCA_020051025.1 Sphingobium sp.
ATCGGCAGGCCAAGGCCGGTGCCGGGCGCCGAGGTGCGGCCGCTGATGCGATAGAAACGCTCCCACACCTTGTCGCGCTGGTCGGCGGGGATGCCGGGGCCGTTATCGTCGATCTCAACCACAGCCTCCTGTTCGTCCAGCCAGACGCTGACCGCGACCGCGCCGTCTAGGCGGTTATAGCGGATCGCATTGTCGAGCAGATTGCCCAGCAATTCGCCGGCCAGTGCCGGCTGGCCCAGCGCCATGACCGGGCCGTCCATGCGATTGTCATAACCGATGTCGAGGCTGGCCGGAGCCTGCGCGGCGCGGTCCGCCGTCACGGTGGCGGCGAGGTCGGCCAGGTCGAAGGGACGCATCTGCATGTCGCCCTGATCCTCGCTGCGGGCGAGGGCAATCATCTGGCGCAGCAACAGTTCCAGCGAGTCGATCGCATGGGGAATGTCGGTCAGCGCCGCCTGCCCCTGCGGCGAGGTGGGACCGTAGCGATCCAACACGTCGAGATGCACGCGGGCGACGGCGAGCGGCGTGCGCATCTGGTGCGAGGCGTTGGAGGTGAATTGGCGGAGCGAATTGCTCGCCCGTTCCAGCCGGGTCATGAGGCCGTTGAAGGCCGCGACGAAGGGGCGGATTTCGGCCGGGTCCGCGCCGCTGCTATGCAGGCGGAAGGCAGGCGAGGCATCCTGCTGCGCCATTTCAACCTGGCGGGTCAGGTCGATCAGCGGTCGCAGCCCCCACCGGATCGCCCACCAGAAGAGCAGGCCCGTCACCGCCAGCACCGCCAGCCCGACCAGCAGCACCCGGATCATGAACTGATGCTCATAAGCGCGGCGATCGTCGATATAGTCGGCGATCTGAATGATGATCAGGGCGCTTTCGCCGGCGGGTCGGCGTATCTCTGTCGCGATGCGGGCGGGTTTGCCGTGCAACACCCCGTCGCGCAAATAAGCAGCCTGCGTCACCTGCTTTGCATCGGCAGGGTTGAGATAGCCGCGCACCAGCGGATTGGCCCTGTAGGCGTTGACGAAGGTGGCCGGCGGATGCGGGTCGATCACGCCATCCGATGTTTCGCGATAGTCGGTCGGCGGCGGCAGAGCGGGATCGCCCGCCAGCAATTGCCGGCCGCGATAGACGCTGTAATGGACCACCGGCCGCGCCCGCCGCTGAAGCAGGTGAACGGCGAGCGGCAGGAGATTCTCCCGTTCGGGCGACTGGCTGTTGTAGACGAGGCTCAAGGTACGGACCGAACCGACCAGCACGCGATCGACCGTGTCGGCCTCCGTATCATGCGTCACCCACGCGGTGATGATCCCGAACAGCAGGACGAGTGCCGCAAGCGGCATCATGACCGCGCCGGTCAGGCGCAGGCGCAGCGAGGGGGGCAGGTTCCGCATCAGCGCGCTGTTAGCAGATTATGCGGATCAGGCAGCCTCTATCATATAGCCAAGCCCGCGCACGGTGCGGATCGCCGGGCCGGACGGCTGCAACTTGCGGCGCAGGCGGCCGACATAGACTTCCAGCGCATTGGGGGTGACGGCATCGTCGAAATTGAAGATTTCGGCCGACAGTCTTTCCTTGGCGATCACCTTGCCCGGCCGGCCCATCAGCGTTTCCAGCACCGCCAGCTCGCGACGGCGCAGGTCCAGCATCTTGTCGTCCAGATAGACGGTGCGGCTCGACCGGTCGAACATCAATGTGCCGATGCGCAGCATCGGGTCCAGTTGCCCCTGGCTGCGCCGCACCAGCGCGCGGATGCGGGATTCCAGTTCGCGCGGATGAAAGGGCTTGGCCATATAATCGTCGGCACCGCGATCCAGCCCCTGAATGCGGTCGTCCATCATGTCCCGCGCGGTCAGGATGATGATCGGCGTGGCGGCGCCGCGCGCGCGTAACTGGCTGAGTACATCCAGCCCGTCCATGTCGGGCAGGCCAAGATCAAGGATGATCGCGCAATAGGGTTCCTGGTCGGCCAGCTTCAGCGCATCTTCGCCATTGGTCAGGATATCGACGGCAAAACCCGCAGCCTCCAGCGAGGCAACCATGCCACGGGCCAGTCGCTCATCATCTTCCACCAGCAACAAACGCATGATCCGAAAACCTTTCGTCCATCGGGAACTTTTCTCGGCGGACATTAAATTGCGATACGCATCATGCGTGGGATTGCAAATGCGAAGTGATGCGGCGCCGATCTTGCCTTTGATTACATGATCGGCGCTGCCCGTCCCATTATGTCAGGTTCATGACAGCGACTCCGGTTAGGACAATGGGAAAGACGAATGGCGGGATGACAATCCACAGCCTTCGGGTCGCAAAAAAATGACGCGCAAATAAGCGCTTCGCCATTTTCCAAGGGGAATCAGAACTATGATGACGGGTCGCTCCGCATTCGCGGGGATTATGTTCTGTATGGCTGTTCCGCTGTCAGGCGGCGCTCTGGCGCAGGCTTCCACGCCGGCCGATTCCGCGTCGCTGGCGCGCCTCGATGCCCTGTTCGCCAAGTGGAACAGCAAGGATTCACCGGGTTGTGCCGTCGCCGTGTCGCGCAATGGACAGGCGATCGCGACTCGGGCCTATGGCATGGCCGATCTGGAGAAGGCCGTGCCGGCGTCCCCCGACAGCATCTATGAGGCCGGGTCGGATTCCAAGCAATTCACCGCCGCCGCCATCCTGATGCTGGCGCGTGAAGGCAAGCTGTCGCTGGACGACGATATCCGTAAATATCTCCCCGAACTGCCCGTCTACAGAGCGCCCGTCACCATCCGCCACATGCTGCATCACACCAGCGGCCTGCGCGACTGGGGATCGGTGGCCGCGATCGAAGGCTGGCCGCGCAACAGCCGCACCGCCAGCAATGACGATGTGCTGGAAATCGCGTCGCGCCAGACCGAGCTGAACTTCGCGCCAGGCACCCATTATCTCTACAGCAACAGCAATTATAATCTGGCGGCGATCATCGTCGCACGAGTCAGCGGTCAGTCGCTCGCCGATTTTACCAACGATCGCATCTTCAAGCCGCTGAGCATGAGCCATACCAGCTGGCGCGACGATCATGGCGATGTGGTGCCCGGCCGCACCGGCGCCTATGACTTTCAGGACGGCGTCTATCGCAACGATCAGGTGATCGAGGACGCCTATGGCAATGGCGGCCTGCTGACCACGGTGGGCGATCTGGTGAAGTGGCAGGCGGCGCTGGACGCCGGCACGTTCGGTGCGGGCTTCACCGAACAGATGCAGACGCCGACGAAGCTGAACGACGGTACTCCGATCGCCTACGCGCTGGCGCTGGTGAACCTGGACCATCATGGCCAGCAGGAAGTCAGCCATAGCGGATCGACCGGCGGCTATCGGGCCTGGATGGCGCGCTACCCCAAGCAGAAGCTGGCGGTTTCGTTGCTCTGCAACACCGGCAATGCCGACACGCCGGTGCTGGGCCGCGAAGTGGCCGACGTCTTCCTGCCGGCATGGAAGGACAAGCCCTATACGCCCAAAGGGCCGCTGCCCGCCGGTCTCTATGCCGACGGCATGAATGGCTTCCCGGTCAAGTTCGACAGCGACGAGCAGGGCCGCCTGCGCGCTGACGGCAAGCTGCTGACCCCGGTTGGTCCCGGCCGCTGGGCGCAGCGCGAGGATGTCTTCGCCTTTGGCAAGAGCGGTCTGGTGCGGGAAAATCGCGAGGGTGAGAAGATCGTCTATCGCAAGGTGGACGCGGTCACGGCCTTCGACGCCAAGCCCTATGTCGGCAAGTTTTGCGGCGTCGACACCCATGCCTGCCTGACCTTCCGCCAGCAGGGCGAAGCGCTGGTCTATAGCGGGCCGCGCTGGGCCGACCAGACGCTCAGCCCCGCTCATGCCGATGTGTTCACGGGAGAAGCGATGCCGGACGCAGGCCGCATCACGGTGAAGTTCCAGCGCAACGCCGACGGCGCCGTCACCGCCCTGCGCTTCGGCGAGGGTCGTGCCTATGACGTGCTGTTCCGCCGGGCCGACTGACCGGATTTCAAACTGATAAAAAGAGAGCCGCTCAGGTCGCGGACAAAAACGAAAAGCAAGAAGACGAAAAGGGACGATATATGACTGACTATAAGACCGGGTTTCGCAACCTGTTGATGGCCGGCACCGCCGGCCTGTTCCTCTCGCTGGCACAGGGCGGCGTGGCGATGGCGCAGGTGAACACCCCCGCTGACAATGCTGCCGCCGACGAAGCCGAACCAGCGATCGTCGTCACCGGATCGCGCATCGACCGCAAGGGTTTCGAAGCGCCGACGCCGACCACCATCATCGGCGATACCGAGCTGCGTCAGGGCGCGCGCCCCAGCATCGCACAGGTGCTGAACGACCTGCCCCAGTTCCGCGCGACTCAGTCGCCGGCCAGCACGGTCGCCAACACCAACTCCTCCTCGTCGGCGATGGACCTTCGCGGTCTGGGCGTCACGCGCACGCTGACCCTGCTCAACAACCGCCGCTTCACCGGCGCGGTCGATCTCAACACCGTGCCGCAGGGCCTGGTGAAGCGGGTCGAGGTCGTCACCGGCGGCGCATCGGCGGCCTGGGGTTCGGGCGCGATCGGCGGCGTGGTCAACATCATCCTGGACGATGAGCTGGAAGGCCTGACCATCGGCGCGCAGAACGGCATCTCGTCGCGCGGCGACGGTTATCGCTACAGCTTCGACGGCACGTTCGGCACCAAGTTCGCCGACGGTCGCGGCCACTTCATGATCGGCGGCGAATATCAGCAGGACAAGGGCATTCTCGACCGCAATTCGCGCAAGAATGTCGGCAGCTCCAACCTGTTCACCCCGGCTGGCAGCTCGCAGTTGATCCTTGTGCGCGACGTTAACGCCGCCAACACCAGCCTGGGCGGCCTGATCACGACGGGCAAGCTGAAGGGCCAGACCTTCAATGCGGACGGCACCATCCGTCCCTTCCAATATGGCAGCATGGTCAACGGCGCCACGATGGTTGGCGGCGAAGGCGTCGCGACCAACGACGAATATTCGCTGACCAACCCCTATCAGCGCACCAACGGCTACGCCCGCGCCAGCTTCGAAGTTGGTGACGCCACCTTCTGGGCGGACGCCAGCTACAGCCGTATCTGGGCAAAATATCCCTTCTATGCGGAAAGCGGCAGCTACAGCCTGTCGGCGACCAACCCCTATCTTTCGCAGTCGATCCGCGATCAGCTGGCCGCCGCCGGTGAAACCCGCGTGTCGATCGGCCGCGTGTTCGAAGATTATGGTTATCGCACCTTCGACTATTATCGTCAGAATGTGGAAGGCGCAGTCGGCGTCGACGGCAGCTTTGCCGACGGCAAGTGGCGCTATTCGGCTTATTACAGCCATGGCGAAATGCGTAACATGCAGAGCTATCACAACCAGATCACCGGCGCGAACCTGACCGCCGCTCTGGACGCGGTGCGTGACTCCAGCGGCAACATTGTCTGTCGCGCTGCCCTGACCGACGCCAGCACCGCCTGCCGTCCGCTCAACATCCTGGGCACCGGCACGGCCGATCAGGCAGCGATCGACTATGTGTTCGGCAACACCGCCCGCGTCGTCTACACGACCAAGCTCGACAGCGCCGGCGCCAGCCTGCGTGGCGACCTGTTCGAAACCTGGGCTGGGCCGGTTTCGGTCGCTTTCGGTGCGGAAGCGCGCTGGGAAGAGCAGGTCACGAACAGCCTGGACGCCACATCGGCTGCCAAGGGCTTCAGCCGCTTCAACTTCTCGCCGCTCGACGGCGGGTTCAACGTGCAGGAAGGCTTCGGCGAAGTCGCCATCCCGCTGCTCGACCAGCCGTTCAGCAAGATCGACGTCAATGGCGCGGCTCGTTACAGCCGTTACAGCACCAGCGGCGGCATCTGGTCGTGGAAGCTGGGTCTGACCGACCGCATCTTCGACAACCTGCTGATCCGCGTGTCGCGTTCGCGTGACATTCGCTCGGGCAGCCTGGCCGAACTGTTCACCACCAGCACGACCAGCTTCACCACCATCGTGGAAGGCGGCCAGACCTATGCGATCACCCGCTTCGGTGGCGGCAACGCCAATCTGAAGCCGGAAATCGGCAGCACGCTTACCCTTGGTGCTGTGTTTACCCCGACCTTCCTGCCGGGCTTCAACCTGTCGGTCGATTATTACAATATCAAGTTGAAGGACGCGATCACGTCCCTGGGTGCGCAGGACGTCATCACCAACTGCGCCAACGGCAACAGCGTGCTATGCGGCCAGATCGTCCGTGACTCCTCGGGCGCGCCGACCACGCTCTATACCACCTATATCAACCTGGCCGAATACAAGACCAAGGGCGTTGACGTCGAGGCGACCTATACCTTGCCGCTGAACAAGGTCAGCGACAGCCTGGGCGGCACGATGCGCTTCCGAGGCCTCGCCACCTATGTGCCCAAGGTCATCATCAACGATGGGACCAGCACGGTCGACCGGGCTGGCGACGTGGGCGACAATGTCAATTTCGGCACACCGCACTGGCGCGCGACGGGCAGCATCAACTACACCAGCCAGGACGTGTCGATCGACGCCCGCGTCCGCTATGTCGGCGGCGGCAAGTTCAACCATCTGCTGAACATCGCCAACAACGACATCAGCGCCCGCGTCTATGTCGACCTGGGGGCGCAGGCGACCATCGCCGATCGCTTCACGCTGTTCGCCAATGTGAACAACCTGTTCGACCGCGATCCGCCGCTGACCACCTATGGTTCGATCCATTATGACAGCATCGGCCGCTACATGACGGTGGGCGCGAAGGTCAGTTTCTGATCTAAAGGCAAGATGGCGGCGCCGGGTCGGCGCCGCCATTCACTATATAAGGGGCATGAGAATGAAGCGGTCGCTGTTGAACTTGATGCTGGCGGGTTCGCTCTTCGCCCTGCCTGCGGCGGCGGCAAGCGCTGCCCCCACCGCTGCCGACACGAAGCTGATGGCGACGATGAAGGCCCGCCCGGCGGTGAAGACTGCGCTGGCCGCGCTGGAACAGGAACATGGTCAGTGGGTCGAGAATATCATCGCCCTGACCCAGATTCCGGCCCCGCCTTTCAAGGAAGCCGTGCGGGCAAAGGCCTATGCCGACATGTTCCGCGCCGCTGGCCTTGGCGATGTGGAGATTGACGCGGAAGGCAATGTGCTGGGTGTGCTGCGTGGCACTGGCAAGCCGGGCGGCAAGCTGGTCGTCGTGTCCGCCCATCTGGACACGGTCTTTCCCGAAGGCACCGACGTCAAAGTGCGCCGCGAAGGCGACAAGCTCCACGCGCCGGGGATTGGCGACGATGTCGCCGGCCTTGCCACGCAACTCAGCCTGATCAAGGCGCTGGCCGTGGCGAAGATCCGCGCACCCATGGACATCCTGTTCGTCGGCGATGTCGGTGAGGAAGGGCTGGGCGACCTGCGCGGCGTCAAGCATCTGTTCCTTAAAGGCAAATATAAGGACCGCATCGCCAGTTTCTTTTCGATCGACGACGGATCGGTCGATGGTCTCACCAATGGCGGCGTCGGGTCGAAGCGCTACAAGCTGACCTTCAAGGGGCCGGGCGGCCACAGTTTCGGCGCCTTTGGCATCGTCAACCCGATGGCCGCGATGAGCCAGGCGATCGTCAACATCTACAAGATCCCGGTGCCTGCATCGCCCAAGACGACCTTCAGCGCCAGTGTTGTGGGCGGTGGATCTTCGGTCAACGCGATCCCGCGTGAAAGCTGGCTGCAACTGGATATGCGGTCGGAAAGCGCGGCCGAACTGGCGAAGCTGGAACAGGCAGTGCTGGCGCAGGTCGATGCCGGCGTCGCGGCGGAAAATGCGGCGCGATCGACCAGAGACGGCGCGATCAGCGTGGACAAGCAACTGATCGGCGATCGCCCGGCCGGCAGCACCGATGCGGCCAGCCCGCTGGTGCAGCAGACCATCGCCGCCTATGCGACCGAAGGCGTCACCGCACGGCTCAGCTTCTCCTCCACCGACGCCAATGTGCCGATGAACCTGGGTATTCCGGGCATCACCATCTCGCGCGCGGCCACCGGCGGGCGCGGCCATTCGCTGGACGAGTGGATCGACATCAGCCCGCTTCCGTCCCTGAAGGTGAAGCGGATGAACCTGCTCGCGATCCTCGCCGCGGCGGGCTATCGCTGACCATATCCCTCCTATCGGGTGACGCTATGTGACCCGATAGGACAGGTTCAGCCATGCGGCCAGCAACCGCAATTCCACCTGGAGCGCGTCGCGTGTGTCCGGTGGCGCGTGCGCTTCCAGATGGAGCGATTGCACCAGCAAGAGCCCTGCCTTTCGATCCGCCTTGAGATCGACGCGCGCGACGATGCGATCGCCCAGCAGGAATGGCAGGTCGTAATAGCCGTGTGTGCGTTTGTCCGCTGGCGTGTAGATGCCGATGCGATAATGGAAGTCGAACAGGCGCAGCGTCCGCGACCGCTCCCAGATCAACGGGTCGAAGGGCGACAGTAGGGTTTGAGCCTGGACCCGCCGGGGCGTAACCGCGTCGCGATGCAGATAGGCAAGCTGGGTCTGGCCTTCGATCCTGACCGGGATCAGCAAGCCCGCGTCGCGCAGATCATCGATAGCGGCGCGGGCATCGTCTGGTTGCAACCGGAAATAATCACGCAATTCCGCTGCGGTTGCGACACCCAGCGCGCGGGCGGATCGTTCGACCAGCGACCTTTGCGCATCGGACGGGGACGGCGTCGACTGACCCAGAATAGCGGCAGGAATGACGCGTTCGGGCAGGTCGTAGACGCGCTCGAAACCCCCGCGTCGGGTGGCGGTCGTGACATGCCCTGCCCAGAACAGCCATTCCAATATACGCTTGGCCTCGCCCCATTCCCACCAGCCGCTGCGGCTGCGGCCGCCTTCGAAATCCGACGCGGCGAGCGGCCCTTCGGCGCGAATACGGTCGAGCAGGGCCATGGCATCGGGCCGCCGATC
>JAGVJS010000148.1 GCA_020051025.1 Sphingobium sp.
GCACCGACGCAGCGCAAACTGCCAGCGAAGCGCAGATCGCCATTTCGGTCGACGGCCCGACACTGGAGGAAAAGGCGACGACCGTCACCGGCGCCGCAGGTACGCCCAAGGACAGCGCCAATGGCCCGGCCCTCTATCACCAGATCCGCTTCGACAATCTGACGCCCGACACCGTCTATGCCTACCGTCTGAAGGGCAGCGCTGGCTGGAGCGAATGGCTGCAATTCCGCACGGCCTCGACCGAAGCCAAACCGTTCCGTTTCCTCTATCTCGGCGATATTCAGAACGGCATCCTGACCTATGCCAGCCGCGTCATCCGTCAGGCCTTCCACGCCAATGGCAGGATCGAACTGGTCGCCCATGCTGGCGATCTCGCCGCGCAGCGCGACGACCTCGATCATGACGACGAATGGGGCGAGTTCAACCAGGCCGCCGGTTACAACTGGTCGATCGTCCCGCAACTGCCCGCGACCGGCAATCACGAATATGTCGATGTGGTGAAGCCCGACGGCAGCGAAAGCCGCAAGCTCGGTCCCTATTTCCCGCTGCAATTTGCGCTGCCGGACAATGGCGTGCCGGACCTCAAGACCACCTATTATGTCGATTATCAGGGCGTCCGCTTCATCATCCTCGACGGCACCTCTGCGATCGACCTCGGCACGATGAAGCAGCAGACGCAATGGCTGGACGCCACCCTCGCATCCAGCAAGGCGAAGTGGAATGTCGTGCTGTTTCATCAGCCCGTCTTCACCTGCGCCCGGCCGCAGGATACGTCGGAAGTGAAGGCTGCATGGAAGCCGGTGTTCGACAAGCGCAAGGTCGATCTGGTGTTGCAGGGCCATGACCATTGCTACAGCCGCCTGACCTCCGAGGCCGGCCGTGAAGCCTCGGCGCAGGCGCGCAAGAATGGCGCCATTCAGGGGCCGGTCTATCTCGTCTCCGTCACTGGTTCCAAAATGTACGGCCTCAATAACCGCGCCCGCACTCAGCCGGACAAGACCGCCGAAGCGACCGAACTCTATCAGGTCGTGGATGTGGACGGCGATCGTCTGAAGTTCCGCACCTTCACCGCTTCGGGCAAGCTGTATGACGGCTTCGACCTGGAGAAGCGGGCGGACGGCAATCACCTGACCGATACGAGCGACCCCACCCTTGCGGTGCGCACCTGCACCGGCAATATCGGCCCCGACGGCGGCAAATGCGTCGCGCGCGGCAAGTGAGGACAATCGAGATGAAGCCTTTCGCCCTGTCGCTCGTCAGCCTGCTCGCACTCGCCGCCTGCACCACCGGTGAGACGGAAATGCCGGTCGAAGTCCGTATCGCCAATGCGACGCCGGCCGTCACCGTCACTGCGCGCGGCGAGACCACCCCGGTCGGCACGCCCAATGCCGATGCGGCGGACGATCCGGCGATCTGGCGCAATGTCGCCAACCCGGCCGCCAGCCTCATCGTCGGCACCGACAAGAAGGCAGGCCTCTATGTCTATGGACTGGACGGCAAGACCCGCGACTTCCTCGACGCGGGCCGAGTCAATAATGTCGACCTGCGCGACGGCGTGGCGATCAATGGCGGCAACGGCATCCTCGTCGTCGCCAGCGACCGTAATGACGTGGCCAACGCCAGGCTCGCCCTGTTCCGCCTCGACCCCGCCACCGCGAAGGTCAGCGCGCTGGGCAAGGTCGATGCCGGCAAGGGCGAAGCCTATGGCATCTGCATGTACAAGGCGCCCGAAGCGACCTACGCCTTCATCGTGCTGAAGGACGGCACGGTGAATCAGGTCGCCCTCGACGCTTCCGGTGCGACGCCCACCGGCAAGATCGTCCGCACGATGAAGCTCGGCACCCAGTCGGAAGGCTGCGCCGTGGATGACCGTACCGGCATCCTTTATGTGGCGGAGGAAGATGTCGGCCTGTGGCGTTTCGACGCCCGCGCGACCGGCGCCACCACGCCAACGAAAATCGCGGCGGCGGACGGCAAGAATCTCGTCATGGATGCCGAAGGCGTCGCCATCGCCCCGATCGGGGAAAAGGACGGCTATGTCCTCGTCTCCAGCCAGGGCGACAATGCCTATGTCGTCTATCGCATGAGCGACGACAGCTATGTCGGCCGCTTCCGTGTGGTCGATGGCGCCGTCGGCGGATCAGAAGAAACCGACGGCATCGAGTTGATGCTGGGCGATTTCGGCCCGAACTATCCGGGCGGCCTGTTCATCGCGCAGGACGGCCATAACGCGGCGGCGGCTCAGAATTTCAAGCTGGTCGCCTGGGACGACATCATGAAGGCACTGAACCTGCCGCACTGACACCATAGAAGAGGGGCGGCCTTTCGAGCCGCCCCTTCCATTTCTTATTTCTTCTTCGTCGCGAACCAGGCCGCGGTCGGCGCCTTCAGCCGTCCGCGCGTTTCGATCCGCGTCTGGATCGCGGCGATGGAACGATCCACCACCTTGCGCGATTCCGGCGTCAGATATTGGGTCGCATAGGCGTCCAGCTTCGTCACCATCGCCGGGTCTGCCGATCCGCCGCCCAGACGGGCCAGCGCCTGACTGCGCGCCGATACGTCGATCAGCGCCTCATATTGCGCCTTGTGCGCCAGCACATAATCGACCGCCTGCATCGGGTGAGCCGCGCCGACCTGCCCGATGATCGCCGCGCTGGTGGTCTTGCCCGGCTCGTCGGTCAAAGCGAGGTCAAGCGCCTGCGCGCTCAGCTTCTCGTCCTTCGCCTTGCCCAGCAGCGCATAGACGGTGCTCTTCTCCAGGTCGCTTTGCGCGCCCTTGGCCATCGCCCGCAGTCTGTCCCAGGTCGCCTGATCGGCATTTTGTGCGATGATGCCCAGCCACACATTGCGCAGCGGCCCGTCCAGCGCCGCCGGATTGCTCGCCAGCGCAGCGAAGCGCTTGTTGGCTTCCGCCACCACGCCCTTGTCGCCCATGCTGCCCAGCGTGGACACAAGGCTGGTGCGCAGCACCGGCACCTGCGGCCCTTCGCTTGTCCGGGCGTCATAACCGATAGCGGCCAGCACCGGGGTCAGTTTCTTTGCCGCATAGGCCGAAACCTTCGCCTGCGCGGCGGCATCGCCCTCCAGCATGTCATAGCTGCTCTTGAGGTAGGACGGCACTTCGGCCAGCACGGCGGGGCTGCCATTGGCCGGCACCGCATCCACCAGATCCAGCGCCAGCCCGATCGGCTGATAGCCGCCCAGCGCCAGCTGGAAATTATCCGCCAGCAGACCGGTCTGGTCCATGCTCGACAGCGTGCCGAAGCCCTTGGCCAGCGCCTTCATATTCGCCGCCGGATAGAGCGAGCGATAATAGCCCGTCTGCCCGGCATTGATGACATAGGCGCCGCAGCCCGGCAGCGTAATCTGACCCTTGCCGCCGGACAGGATCATCCGCTGCGATTCGCCGCCCAGCGTCTGCCCCTTCACCGGCACGTTCCAGCTTTGCGGCGCCTTGTCCTTGGCGTCACGGCTATATTCACCCTGGCTCAGCGTCAGCACGGTGTTCCCGCCCTGGCATTGTGCGCTCTCCACCTTGACCAGCGGAATGCCCGGTAGCGACGTGAAGTCATGCGCGATGCTGACCAGCCCCTTCGCGCCCGCGCCCTCGACCGCCTTCCACAGGTCGTCGGTCACGGTGTTTCCATAGGCATGGGCCTTCATGTAGGACTGGATGCCTGCCTTCCACACATCCTCGCCGGCATAGCCTTCCAGCATGGTGATGACGGCTTCGCCCTTCTGATAGGTGATGGCGTCGAACGCCTGATTCACCTGATCGACGGTGTTGATCTTCTGCACCACCGGATGCGTGGTCTTGAGCGCATCAAGGCTCATCGCCCGCTCGCGCCCGTCGACGCGCGACAGCAAAGTCTCCCATTCCGGGTTCAGCTTGTCCGTCACCTTGGTCGCCATCCAACTGGCGAAGCCTTCGTTCAGCCAGAGGTCATCCCACCAGGCCATGGTGACGAGATCGCCGAACCACTGGTGCGCCATTTCATGCGCCGCGACTTCATAGATGGTCCGCTTGGTTTCTTCCGAGGTGAAGCGCGGATCGACCAGCAACGTGCGCTCGAACGTGAAGATCGCGCCCCAATTCTCCATCGCGCTGAAAAACTGGCTCTGGCCCGGCCCGGCGACATTGTCGAGCTTGGGCAGCGGGAAGGGGACGCCAAAATAGTCGTTATAATAAGGCAGGATCGCCGCCGATGCATCGAGCGCCAGTTGGGCCTTGCCGGTATTGCCCTTGCCGGTGATGACGCCAACTTCGACATTGCCCGCCATCTTGGTCGCACGGTCCAGTTCGCCGAGGCCGAAGAACAGCAGATAGGACGACATTTTCGGGGACGTGCCGAACGTCACCAGCTTCTTGCCGCCGCCCAGATCCTTGCTCGCCTTGACCGGCATGTTGCCGACCGCCAGCTGGTCCGCCGGCACCACCGCCGACAGGTCAAAGGTCGCCTTGTAGCTCGGCTCGTCAAAGCTCGGCACGAAGCGGCGGGCGTCGGGCGCCTCGAACTGGGTGAAGAGCGCGCGCTTCGCCGCTCCCGCATTGTCGGTATAATCGAGCGCGAACAGGCCGTTGGCCTGTTGGTTGATGATGCCGGCATAGACGATGTTCAGCTTGTAGCTGCCGGTCGCGACCGGCTTGCCGAAATCGAACGTCACAGTCTGCGCGTCGGCATCGACCTTAGCCGTGCCGGTGATCGCCTTGCCATTCGCAGGGGTCAGCGTGACGGTGGAAACGGTCAGGTCCGCGGCGTTCAGCACCAGCGCTGGCAGCGCGGTCGCGACGGTGATGTCGATAGTAGTCTTGCCGGTGAATTTCAGATTGGCCGCATCGGGCGTCACCTCGATTGCATAATGGCTGGGCGCTGCGCCGCGGGGCAATTGGGTGGTAATGCCGGCGGCGGGACCAGTGGGCGCGGCTTGCTGAGCCAGCGCGGGCATCGCCAACGCGACCGGGGCAGCCGCCATCAGCAGCGGCAGAATTTTCTTGAACGACATAGGGTTTCAGACTCCGACACGTCTTGGAAGCGACATGAGATAGTATCACGCGCCACATAAACGCCGGATCGGCCCTTTGGCTGCGAGGGTCAAGTGAACTCCGCGCAAGATTATGTCGTTGGTCGAACCCTGTTGGCCGTTCATCAAACAGGGTCGGAAGATGTTAGTCCAATATCACACCGTCATCCCGGTCTTGAGCCGGGATGACCACCTATATTGGGTAAATCTGCTTATCCCCGCCCGCGATAGCCCGGCACGTCCTGCGCCGGCAGCCACAGGCCGGCGGGCGGTTCGTCCGATTGCCAGAAAACGTCGATCGGGATGCCGCCGCGCGGATACCAATAGCCGCCGATGCGCAGCCAGATCGGCTTCATCTCGTCGAACAGGCGTTGGCCGATGCCCACGGTGCAATCCTCATGGAAGGCGGCATGGTTGCGAAAGCTGCCCAGGAACAGCTTCAAGGACTTCGATTCCACGATCGTCTCGGCCGGGGCATAGTCGATCACCAGATGGGCGAAGTCGGGCTGCCCCGTCACCGGGCAGAGCGAGGTGAATTCGGGTGCGGTGAAGCGCACCAGATAGGGTTTGCCGGGGCGCGGGTTGGGCACATAGTCCAGCACGGCCTGTTCGGGGCTGGCGGGAAGCGCACTGGTCTGGCCCAGATGCAACGGAGTCGTGGAAAGGTCGGTCATGACCGGCCATCTACGCGATCGCACGGCTGATGTCAGCCTTTCGCATTGTTCACTTGCGGTTCAGCCATTCTTGTGCCTTGGCTGGGCCATGGGGTCTCTTATTCGTCCGTTGCTTTTCGCCGCGCCGCTGATGCTGGCTGCACCTGTCCATGCCCAGCAAAGCGAGGCGCCCGCGACTAGCCTTGCGTTGCCGCCCGCGAACACCGCGCCAGCACCGGATCCCAGCCGGCAAGGCCCAGAACTCAACGTTTATCGCGATCCGGTGAC
>JAGVJS010000326.1 GCA_020051025.1 Sphingobium sp.
AAGGCCGCCGCGCGTCACCGTGGACTGCGACGCCTCGCGATAATTTTTGCCGAAACCGGGCGCGATCGATCCGCCGCTGAGCGGCTGGCCGACGCGGGCAACCGCGCTGCCCCGGTTGAGATAATACCAGAGGAAAGCGCCGGTCGCGACGCCGCTGCCGGCATGGGTGCGGCAATTGCTATCCTCCACCCGGCGACCCTGCGCATCGCGGCAGACGCGGACGTCGCTGTTGGCAGTGTCGGGTTCGCGTGAACAGCCGGTGGCGAGCAGGGCGGCCGCTACGGCGGAGGTGATCGGCAGGACGCGCCGGTCGAATTTCTGGGTCATGCAGCCAGTATAAACAGGAAGATGAAAGGCTGGCGACAGTCTTTTGCCCGTCGCCAGCCCTGACCGCTACTTATCGGCTCGTTACTTGCCCGCCCGATCCTTGTCGCGGATGGCGCGGAATTCGTCGCCCTCGACCCAGTTGGGCCAGTCGGTCGTGGTCGCCAGTTGACGGCCGACCGTGTAATAGATTTTCAGATCGGCGGCGATGCCGGTCCAGTCCCAATTGGGATCATATTCGTCCTTGGGGCCGTGATAGCGGTTCTTGGTATAATCTTCCGCTGCGGCCATGCCGGCCTTGGTGCCGCCCTTCACCAGATCCTCGCCCCCTTCGAAATAGAGCATGGGCAGGCCATATTTGGCGAAGCTGAAATGGTCGGAACGGTAATAATAGCCCTTTTCCGGCGTCGGTTCGGTGGTGGCGACCCGGCCCTCCGCGGCAAGCGCGCGGTCGAGATAGGCGTCCAGTTGCGACTTGCCCTTGCCGATGACGACGACATTCTTGGCAAGGCCGGCAACGCTGAGCGCGTCCATATTCACGCCGCCCACCGTCTTGGCGAACGGGAAGACCGGGTTTTTGCCATAATAGGCCGAACCCAGCAGGCCCGATTCCTCGCCCGTCACGGCCAGGAAAACCTGGCTGCGGTCGGTCGGACCGGCCTTTACATTGGCCTGCGCCAGCGCGACCAGCGCGGCGGTGCCGGTGGCATTGTCGACCGCACCGTTGCAGATGTCGTCGCCGTCCGGCGCTGCCTCGCAACGGCCCAGATGATCCCAATGCGCGCTGTACAGCACATATTCGTCCGGCCGCGTCTTGCCGGGCAACAGGGCGACGACATTCTTGGAACTATGTTTGCGCAGATCGTTGTCGAACGAGAGGTTGGCCTTCACGCCAGCCAGCGGCACGGCCTTGAAACCGGGCTTCTTGGCGGCGGCCATCTGGGCGTTCAGGTCCAGCCCTGCGCTGGCGAAGAGGGCAGCAGCCTTGTCCTTTTGGATCCAGCCGATCGCGGCGCTCTGGTCGGCATTGCCGTTGGCGCTGTCGGCGACATGCTGCGCGCCGGTCCAACTCGACTGGACGACGTTCCAGCCATAGGCGGCCGGCACTGTGTCATGCACGATGATCGCGGCGGCGGCGCCCTGCCGCGCGGCTTCCTCGAACTTGTAGGTCCAGCGGCCATAATAGGTCATGGCGCGGCCGTTGAACGGGCCGGTCAGCCCTTCCGTCTCATAATCCGGGTCATTGACCAGGATGACGACCGTTTTGCCCTTCACGTCCAGACCGGCATAGTCGTTCCAGCCCTTTTCCGGCGCATTGATGCCATATCCGACGAAAACGACCGGGCTGTCCTTCACCGCGATATGCTTTTGCGTGGTGCGATAGGTGCCGGCGACCATTTCCGCGCCATAGGCGGCGCTGACATCAGCCTTGCCGCCGGTGAAGGTCAACGGCGATACATTTTTCGCGGTGATCTCGACCAGCGGCACGTCCTGGAACCAGCTGCCATTATTGCCGGGCTTCAGGCCCAGCTTCTCGAACTCGGCGGACAGCAGGGCCAGCGTCTTTTCCTCACCGGCGGAGCCGGGCGCGCGCCCTTCATACGCGTCGGACGACAGTTGCTCGACCAGCCGCTTCATCGTGTCGATCGACGGCTGGCCGGCGGTGGTGGACGGCTTGTCGGTGCCCTCGGTCGAGCAGCCCGTCAAGGCAAGGATGGCGGCGATCGCCGCGATAGAAGCGCGCATGGGATTTCCCTTTTTATTTTGCGAATGTGCGGGTGATGCCATCGCGCGATGCCAAGGGCAAGCGAGGGTGATTGCCTTTGCCTCCAGCTTGACATAGCCATAGGAATTTACGGGGTTTTAGGGGGATTTTCAGGGGGATGGCTATTATCATGAAGGCTGTGCTGGCTTTGCTGGCGACGGGCGTGGCGCAGGGCGCGCTGGCGCAGGGGCAGCCAGATGCGCTCGCCAAGGCATTTGGCGCGCGGGAGACGGTAATTTCTGCCAGTTTGTCGCCCGATGGGCAGAGCATTGCCCTCGTTGCAGCCGGGGCAGGACGTACGACGCAAACCTATGTTCTGGAAGCGAAGGAAGGCGCAGAACCCAAGGTCGTTGCCTCTTCCACCGGAAAGCCCGAATATCTTAATCGATGCGACTGGGTGTCGGCCGACCGGCTTGCCTGCCAGATTTTTGGAGCGCAGCGCTACGGTGACGATGTTTACGGCTTTAGCAACGTCTTCGGGGTCGATGTGGCTGGCGGCAACATCAAATTGCTGAGTCAGCGGCGTGGCCAAAATGCCCTGTCCTTCGATTTGCGCGGCGGCGAGATTGTCGATCTGCTGCCGGGCGAGGACGGAGCGATTCTGATGTCCCGATCCTATGTGCCCGAAGCCAAGATCGGCAGCCTGATCGAAAAGCGGTTGGAAGGTCTGGGCGTGGATCGTATCGACACGCGCAGCGGTGCGGCCAAGCGGATCGAAGCGCCGCAGGCTCAGGCGATCGATTATGTGTCCGATGGCCATGGTAATGTGCGCATCATGGGTGTGCAGGATGTCAAAGGCACCGGCTATGCCAGCGGCAACTATAAATTCCTGTATCGTCCGCAGGGCAAGAGTGGATGGAGCGAACTGTCTGTCTATCGTGTGCAGGACAATAGCGGCTTCTATCCCGTTGCGGTCGATGCAGCCAGAAATCTGGCTTATGGTTATGAAAAGACGAATGGACGCGACGCACTGGTCACGGTCGCTCTCGACCCGGGACTGGAAAAGAAGCTGTTGTTCGCCCATCCGCAGGTGGACGTCACCGGCCTGATCAGGGTTGGGCGCGACCAGCGTGTCGTCGGCGCCAGTTTCGTCACCGATCGTCGACAGGCCATGTATTTCGATGAACAGGTGGCCGCCCTGATCAAGTCGCTGGGCAAGGCGCTTGGCGGCAAGGCCGTGCATATCGGCGATATGAGCAGCGATGGCCAGCGCGCGCTGGTCTGGGCGGGCAGCGACCTTGATCCCGGCCAATATTATCTGTTCGACCGGACGGCGCGGAAATTGTCCCCGGTGATGCCGGATCGGCCCGAACTGGCGGGCCATACCCTCGCGACGATGCAGTCGGTCATTTACAAGGCGGCGGATGGCACCAGCATTCCCGCTTATCTGACGCTGCCCCCGGGCAAGGAAGGCGCTAAGGGGCTGCCGGCCATCGTCATGCCCCATGGCGGACCAGAGTCTCGTGACGAATGGGGTTTTGACTGGATGGCGCAATATTATGCGGTGCGCGGCTTTGCCGTCATCCAGCCGCAATTTCGCGGCTCCACGGGCTTTGGCGAACAATGGATGATGCGCAATGCCTTCCACGCTTGGCGGACCGCCATCGGCGACATTGCCGATGCGGGACGCTGGCTGGTGGCGCAGGGTATTGCCGATCCCGCAAAACTCACCATCGCAGGCTGGTCCTATGGGGGATATGCCGCTTTGCAGGTACAGGCGATTGATCCCGGCCTGTTCAAGGCGATCGTGGCGATTGCCCCGCTCACGGATATTGGCGACTGGATGCGCCGGACGCGCTGGAGCAGCAATTTCCTGGTGGAACAGCAACGTGTAGGCACTGACACGGTCCAGGCATCACCCGTCAGCCACGCATCCGCCTTTCGCGCGCCCGTGCTGATGTTCCACGGCACGGACGACAACAATGTCGATATCAGCCAGGCAAGGATCATGCAGGCCAGGCTGGAAGGCGCGGGCAAGCGCAGCCGACTGATCGTCTATGACGGGCTGACCCATAATCTCAACGACAGCGATGCGCGCGCCGACATGCTACAGCAGAGCGCCGACTTCCTGCTCGCGGCCGGCAAGTAACAGAAGAGAGAAGGCCGCACACTTCCTCCTCTTTACCACAATCATCGTCCAAAGAAAAAGGGCGGCTCCTTGCGGGGCCGCCCTTTTTGTAACTCTGTTCGGAAAACCGATTAGCGCGAATAGAATTCGACGACCAGATTCGGTTCCATTTTCACCGGGTAGGGCACTTCGTCCAGCGTCGGAACGCGGACATAGGTGACCTTGGTGGCGCCATCGGGCGACACATAGTCGGGGATGTCACGCTCGGGCAGGCTCTGTGCTTCCAGAACCAGCGCCATTTCCTGCGCCTTCTTGCCCAGGGTGATTTCGTCGCCCGGCTTCACCAGACGCGAGGCGATGTTGCACTTCACGCCGTTCACATAGATGTGGCCGTGCGAAACGATCTGGCGGGCCGAGAAGATGGTCGGCGCGAACTTGGCGCGGTACACGACAGCGTCCAGGCGGCGTTCCAGCAGGCCGATCAGGTTCTGGCCGGTGTCGCCCTTCATGCGGCTGGCTTCGAAATAGTTCTTCTTGAACTGCTTTTCGGTGATGTCGCCGTAGTAACCCTTCAGCTTCTGCTTGGCGCGCAGCTGGATGCCGTAGTCCGACATCTTGCCCTTGCGGCGCTGGCCGTGCTGACCGGGACCATATTCGCGCTTGTTGACAGGCGACTTGGGACGGCCCCAGATATTCTCGCCCATGCGACGGTCGAGCTTGTACTTGGCGCTGGTGCGCTTCGTCATGATACTTCCTTTGAACTGCTTTTAACGTCTGTTCACTCTCCTGATCCGAAAACCGGTTCCCACTTTTCGGGGAGAGTGAATGTTGCTCCCGGTATCGCCTGCTTTCCATATTGCGTTTGTGCGCTCAGGGGCAGGGCCACCGCTTCACCGGGATGCGGAGCCAATTGCGAAGGCGCGCCTATGACCATGTGACGGTTGCATGTCAAGCACTGACTGGCCCTCGACAGGTCCGGCAGGGCAGCTTAAATCCCGCGCGCATGAACCCAGACAGCTATACCAGCATGACAGAGGTGCGCGCAGGCGTCGACGAACTAGATCGCCAGTTGGTCGCCCTGCTCGGCCAGCGTTTCGCCCATATGCGCGCCGCCGCCCGGATCAAGCCCAATCGCAGCGCGGTACGCGACGAAGCGCGCAAGCGGCAGGTGATCGATCAGGCGGCGGCAGAGGCCGATCGGATCGGCGCGCCGGCGGACGTGATCGCCGACCTGTGGGAACAACTGGTCGAAGCGTCGATCGCCTATGAAATGGCGGAATATGACCGGACGCGGGGGTAAAGCGAGGGTAACTTAACGCTCCCGCGGCCGGTTGAGGTGGGACAGGACGCCGCGCAGCGTTCGCACCTCCAGATGGTTCCAGCCCGGCTTGGTCAGCAGGTTGCGCAGCGTCAGCTTGGTTGCGGGCGCGCGGTCGGGCGGGAAGAAATAGCCGACCTTTTCCAGCAGCGTGTTGAGCTGCTCGATCATCCCTTCCAGTTCGACCTGCGGCGCGGGTTCGCCCAGCTCGGTGACTGTGGGCTGCGCCAGATGGGCATTTTTCGACCATTCATAAGCGCAGAGGATCACCGCCTGCGCGAGGTTGAGCGACCCGAATTCCGGGTTGATCGGCACGGTCAGGATCTTGCGGGCGACCGCGACATCCTCCGTCTCCAGCCCTGACCGCTCCGGTCCGAAGACATAGGCGGCACGGCCCTGCGCGGTGTGGATTTCGCGCGCGGCCTCTTCCGGGGTCACGACCGGCTTGGTTACGCCGCGCTTGCGCACCGTGGTGGCATAGACATGGGCGCAGTCCGCGACCGCATCGGCCAGCGTCTCGAACACTTCCGCCTTGTCCAGAATGAAATCTGCGCCAGCGGCGGCCGGACCCGCATCGGGGTTGGGCCAGCCGTCGCGGGGGGTGACCAGCCGCATTTCGGTCAGCCCGAAATTCAGCATGGCCCGCGCAGCCTTCCCGATATTCTCGCCCAGTTGCGGGCGGACCAGAACGATGACGGGGGGGAGGGGGGAGGTGTTCATGAGACCGTTCTTTTCCATGACCTCCTCTTCCGTTCGCCCTGAGCGAAGTCGAAGGGCGTCACTGAGCGAAGGCGAAGTGTGTGAAATGGCAGCAGATTTGAGTTTTTGCCAGTTGCCGGCGATCAAGGCTTCCTTCTTTTTCCTCGACCAGCCCTTGATCTGGACTTCGCTTTCCATCGCCTCTGCGCGAGTCCCAAACTCTTGGGACCACATGAGTTCGACGGGTCGGCGTTCAGATGTATAGCCCTTGATGGCACCTGATTGATGAGCGGCAAAGCGTGTTTCAAGATCGTCGGTATGGCCGGTATAATAGGAACCGTCGGCGCATCTCAAAATGTAGCTGTAGAAGGCCATGTTGTGTTTTCACCTCGCTTCGCTCGGTTCTGGCCTTCGACTTCGCTCAGGCCGAACGGATAGGGGTGTAAGTGCCAGATATCACTCCCGTCCGACTTCCTTCACCGTGCTGGCAAATTCCTCGAAATCTTTCGCGTCGGTGAAATCTTTATAGACGCTGGCGAAGCGGATGTAGGCGACGCTGTCGAGGCGTTTCAGCCCTTCCATCACCATTTCGCCGATCGCGCGCGCGGGGACTTCACTGTCGCCGCTGGTTTCCAGCTGGCGCTGGATGCCGGAGATCAGTTTTTCCAGACGGCTGGGGTCGATGGGGCGCTTGCGGCAGGCGATGCCGATGGAGCGGGCCAGCTTGTCGCGCTCGAACGCTTCCTTGCGGCCCTCGCTCTTCACCACCCAGATGTCGCGCAACTGGATGCGTTCGAAGGTGGTGAAGCGCGCGCCGCACGCTTCGCACTGGCGGCGGCGGCGGATGGCGTTGCCATCTTCCGTCGGCCGGCTGTCCTTCACCTGGCTGTCTTCATGGGCGCAGAAAGGGCAGCGCATCAGTGTCTCCGCAAATAAAAGCCCCTCGCGATCAGGTCCGGCCGAGGCATTGCCTCATTCAAACCCGAAAGGGAGGGGCTTTGACAGTCTTTAGTAGATCGGGAAGCGGGCTGTCAGGGCCAGCACCTTTTCGCGGACATGGGCTTCGACCTGGCCGTCGCCTTCGTCGCCATTGCGGTTCAGGCCTTCGACGACCTCCGCGATCAGGCGGCCGATCTCGCGGAATTCTTCCTCACGGAAGCCGCGGGTGGTGCCGGCCGGGGTGCCCAGACGCACGCCCGACGTCACGAACGGGCTGGCCGTGTCGAAGGGCACGTTGTTCTTGTTGCAGGTGATGTAGGCGCGATCGAGCGCCTTTTCCGCGGCCTTGCCGGTGGTGTTCTTGGGGCGCAGGTCGACCAGCAACAGGTGGTTGTCCGTGCCGCCCGACACGATCGACAGGCCGGCATCGGCCAGCGTTTCGGCCAGCGCGCGGGCATTGGCGACGACCTGATGGGCATAGGCCTTGAACTCAGGTGTCAGCGCTTCCTTGAACGCCACCGCCTTGGCGGCGATGATGTGCATCAGCGGGCCACCCTGAAGGCCGGGGAAGATCGCGCTGTTCAGCTTCTTGGCGATCGCTTCGTCATTGCTGAGGATGATGCCCGAACGCGGACCGCGCAGCGACTTGTGGGTCGTGGTCGTGGTGACATGGGCGTAAGGCACCGGCGAGGGATGCGCGCCGCCGGCGACGAGGCCGGAAAAGTGCGACATGTCGGCCAGCAGATAGGCGCCAACCTCGTCGGCGATCTCGCGGAACCGTTTGAAATCCCAGACGCGCGAGTAAGCGGTGCCACCGCAGATAATCAGCCTGGGCTTGTTTTCGCGCGCGATGCGGGCGACCTCGTCCATGTCGATGGTGTGGTCGTCTTCACGTACCCCGTAAGCAACCGGCTTGAACCACTTGCCCGACATGTTGACCGGCGACCCGTGGGTCAGGTGGCCGCCCGACGAGAGGTCGAGGCCCATGAACACGTCGCCCGGCTGGAGCAGGGCCAGGAACACGGCCTGGTTCATCTGGCTGCCGCTATTGGGCTGGACGTTGGCGAAGTTGGCGCCGAACAGCTGCTTGGCGCGTTCGATGGCGAGGGTTTCGACCACGTCGGCATATTCGCAGCCGCCATAATAGCGCTTGCCTGGATAGCCTTCGGCATATTTGTTGGTGAAGATCGAACCGGCGGCCTCAAGGACAGCCTTCGACACGATGTTTTCCGACGCGATCAGTTCGATCTTGTCCTGCTGGCGCTTGAGTTCATTGCCGATCGCGCCGAAGATTTCCGGGTCCGCGCTGGCGAGGTTTTCGCTGAAGAAGCCGTCCTGGCGAATGGCGGCGGCGAGGGTGTCAGTGCTCATCGAAACTTCCTTTCAGAGCGCGGGCTGGGAGAGTTTTTCGACGCGGCCAGCATGGCGGCCACCGCCGAATTCGGTGGTGAGGAAAGCGGTGACGCAGGCCTTGGCCATGTCGATGCCGGTCAGGCGGGCGCCCATGGCGATCACGTTGGCGTCATTATGTTCGCGCGACAGGGCGGCGGACAGCGGCTCGCCCACCAGCGCGCAGCGGCAGGCGGGATTGCGGTTGACCGCGATCGAAATGCCGATGCCGGAGCCGCAGAGCGCAATGCCGCGTGTCGCAGCGCCGGAAGCCACGGCCGTCGCGAGTTTGTAACCAAAATCGGGATAATCGACGCGATCGGCGGTTGCCGGACCCAGATCGTCGACCTCATGCCCTTCATCGCGCAGCCACTGGGCGAGTTCCGCCTTCAGATCGACGGCGGCATGATCGGAAGCGATAGCGATTTTCACGGGTAGAGTCCCTTCACCAGCGGGTGATTCGTTTCTGCGCGCCTCATAGGGGGAGAGGGCGGCAATTGCCACCGTAGAGCTTCCCCCTTATGGCAAGCATCATGGCTGGCACGATTTTATCCATATTGATGCTTGGCGGCGCTCTGCTGACGGGCGGCGGCGTCTATGCGATCGTGAAGAAGGGCGACCGCAAGCGCGGCGCATTGATGATCGTCGCAGGGCTGGTGATGTTCGGCAATGTCGCGATCAGTGCGATTCCGGGGCCGGATGTGCCGATGCTGGAGCGGCGTTGATCGCCGAGCGGCGGATCAAATAGGCGGAGTGGATATAGCCTTCGCCGGGGCCGCCGAAGCTGCCCGTCGTGAATCTCAACCCGATCTTCTCAAGCGAATCCGTCAGTTCCTTGCCCTGCAGTTCATCAGTGAGCCGGGGTGCCTTGTCATTCGACAGGTTCAGTTTCATGGCGATTTCGCAGGTGGTTTCGCCGCAAAGTGCCCGGACGGGTTGGTCAACGCCATATTTGCGCAACAGGATCGCGTAGCGCGTGACCAGTGCTGCCTCCATCTTGCCTGCCCAGATCGGATCGCGCTTTTCCTTGCGCAGCATGATATAGCGTTGCGATGGCAAGGGTTCGAAAAAGGCCCCTGATAAAAGCGGGTCGGCCTTCGCTGCGGCCGGCGCCGTTTCAGGTTCGATCGGTTGTGATTCCGGCGCTGACGTCTGCGCCAGGAAGATGGCGGCCGACAGGGCGGTGATGGTCATCATGATGGCAACTCCTCGAAACAGGGCGGACCGGGATGGTCCGGCTGCTTCGGGCAGTTCTGGCGCGGGCGGTTCGCCCTCGTCCATTCCGATAATATTGTCCCGATTTTCTTGGGTCACAAATGTGCGGGACAATGTTCGGCTGCTGCCGATGCCGGTCTTGCGCCGGGCTTCGCGCAATCGTTCGTTAACGGAACTGACGGATTTTCCGGTTAGGCTGGCGATGCTCTTGGCGGTATGCCCTTGCGCCAGCAGCCGCAATATCTCACGTTCATTTTCATTGAGTTGAGACATGTCGGTCATGGCCTGATACTGCCATGCACGACTGCCCATGCCACCCCAAAAATTGGGAATGACGCCTTAACCGGGGATTGCTGGCCGGCCAGCCCGCAGCGCCAGCGATGCCAGCAGGTCGGTCTGCGTCACCAGTCCCTGCAAGCGATGATCGGCGTCGATCACGATTGCGGCGCGGCGTGTGCCGCTGCTCAAGGGGCCGATCAGCCGGGCGACGGGTGTGTCGGCATGGACCAGCAGGGGACGGCGGGCGATGTCGCCGGCGTTCGTCCCGTCCCTGCCCAGATCAAGCGCGCCGATGATTCCCTGCACCCGCCCCGCATCATCCAGCACCGGCAGCGACAGCAGGCTGCGTTCCTGCATCAGGGCGCGAACCTGCGTCATGGGCTGGCTGGCAGGCACATGGATGACGTCGCGCGACATGATCTCAGCGCAGGGAACCGTGCCATGCAGCCGTTCGGCCGCGCGCAGTTCGGCGTCGGCCAGCAACTGGCGCAGGTCGGCCTGATCGACGTCCAGCGCATCGCCATAGCCTTGAAGCGCATCGGCGACGTCCTGTTCGCTGGGACCGGCGCGCAGCAGCGGGGCCGGATCGCTCGTGCCATGCTTCGCGGGGGCCTTAGGTGCGACATGAGGGTAATTATGGCCGGCAATCCGGTGGAAGAGGATGGCGACGACCAGCAGCAGCAGTGTGTTCACCCCGACCGGCACCAGCGCGAACATATAGCTGCTTGCTACCCCCTTCACGCCCAGCGCGGCGGACAAAGCGACCGCGCCGCCGGGCGGGTGCAGGCAGCGCAGCAGCGACATGACGGTGATCGCCGCGCCTACTGCCAGC
>JAGVJS010000331.1 GCA_020051025.1 Sphingobium sp.
ATCGGCCATGAAGTCGGCCGCGCGCTGGACAAGGATGCGGTGTTCCTGGAGCGGCCCGAAGGCACGTTCGAGCTGCGCCGCGGCTTTGCGATCACGCCGGGCCAGAAGGTGCTGATGGTCGAGGACGTCGTCACCACCGGCCTGTCGTCGCGTCAGGCGATCGAAGCAGTCGAGGCGGAAGGCGGCATCGTCGTCGCCGAAGTCGCGCTGGTCGACCGGTCGGCCGGCGAAGTGGACCTGGGCGTCCCCTTCTATCCGCTCGTCTCCATCAATTTCCCGGTCTATGACGAAGACGCGATCCCGCCCGAACTGGCGGCGATCCCGGCGATCAAGCCCGGCAGTCGAAAGCAGTAAAGCCATGACCACGCCCCTGCGCCTTGGCGTCAATATCGACCATGTGGCGACCATCCGCAACGCGCGCGGGGGCGAGCATCCCGATCCGGTCAAGGCTGCCCTGCTGGCGGTGAAGGCGGGAGCCAATGGCATCACCGCCCATCTGCGCGAGGATCGCCGCCATATCCGCGATGCGGATATCGCGATGCTGATGGCGGCGCTGGACGTGCCGCTCAATCTGGAAATGGCGGCGACGGGCGAGATGCTGGACATCGCGCTGCGCCACAAGCCGCATGCCGCCTGCATCGTGCCGGAAAAGCGCGAGGAGCGCACGACCGAAGGTGGCCTGGACGCCGCCGGGCAGTTCGAGACGCTGGCGCCTATCGTCGCCAAGCTGAACGAGGCAGGGATTCGCGTCAGCCTGTTCATCGAGGCGGACGCGGCGCAGATCGACGCGGCGATCAGGCTGGGCGCGCCGGTGGTGGAATTTCATACCGGCGCCTATGCACACCTGACCGGGGAAGCCCGCGCGGTCGAGCTGCGCAAGATTGCCGACGCCGCCGCGCTGGCGGCCAAGAACGGGATCGAGCCGCATGCCGGCCATGGCCTGACCTTCGACAATGTCGCGCCGATCGCCGCCATCCCGCAGATTGCCGAACTCAATATCGGCCATTTCCTGATCGGCGAGGCGATTTTCGGCGGGCTGGAAGCCAGCATCCGCGAAATGCGGCGGCAGATGGATCTGGCGCGGTGAGTCAGCATAAGGATCTTCGCCATTCTTCACCCCTCCCCTTCAGGGGAGATGCCGGGGGTGGGGGCTATCTACATCATGCAGCGTATGAGGCACGCCCCCACCCCAACCCCTCCCCTGAAGGGGAGGGGCTTATAACATGATCATCGGCCTCGGTTCCGACCTGTGCAATATCGAGCGCATCCAGCATTCGCTCGACCGGTTCGGCGACCGATTCGAGAGCCGCGTCTTCACGCCGGTGGAGCAGGCCAAGGCGGCGCGCCGCCCCTTCACCAAGGCCGGCACGCTGGCCAAGCGTTTCGCGGCCAAGGAAGCCTTTTCCAAGGCGGTGGGCACCGGCTTCAAGGCCGGGGTGTTCATGAAGGATATCGGCGTCGTCAACGCCCCGTCGGGCGCGCCGACGCTGGCGCTGACCGGCGGGGCGCTTGAGCGGCTGGAATCGATGGTCCCGGCGGGGCACAGGCCGGTCATTCACCTGACGCTCACCGACGATCATCCATGGGCGCAGGCCTTCGTCATCATCGAAGCGCTCCCCCTGTGAGTGATATTCCCCCAAGCGAAAGCCAAGCCGTGACGGCCATCGACCTGCCAGAAGACCAGCCCGCCCCCGAAGCGCAACCGGACGCGAAGGGATCGGCCGTCAACTGGCTGCATGAACTCAAAAGCATCGTCCTGCTGATCCTGGCAGTGCTGGCCTTCCACAGCTTCGTCGCCAAGCCCTTCTACATTCCATCCGAATCGATGATGCCGGTGCTGCTGACCGGCGACCGGCTGGTGGTGAGCAAATTCCCCTATGGCTGGTCCTATGTGTCGCCCAGCTTCCACCCGCTGCCCTTCCTGAAGGGGCGGGTGCTGGGGCGGCTGCCGGAACGGGGCGATATCGTCATCGTGTCCCCGCAGAATCGGCGCGAGGATTATATCAAGCGGGTGATCGGCCTGCCCGGCGACATCGTGGAAGTACGCGGCGGTCAGGTGATCCTGAACGGCGTGGCGGTGAAGCAGAAGATGCTCAAGCCCATGCGGCTGGCGGTCGATGGCAACGCCCCCTGCCCGCCGCTGCAATTCCCCGGCGCGCTGGTGACGGGTAAGGATGGCAAGGCCTATTGCGAACTGCCGGTGCGGCAGGAAATCCTGCCCAATGGCAAGACCTACATCACGATCGACATGGGACCGAGCGCGCTGGACTGGTACGGACCGGTGCGGGTGCCGGCAGATCATGTCTTCCTGATGGGCGACAATCGCGACAACAGCGCCGACAGCCGCGCGCCGCTGGAGGAAAATGGCCTGGGCGGGCCGGTGCCGTTCGAAGCGATCGGCGGCCGGGCGGAGTTCATCACCTTCAGCCTGGACGGCGATTCGACCTGGAATCCGATGACCTGGCTGCATGCGTTCCGCAGCGGCCGGGCCGGGAACAGCCTGCGGCCAAAGAGCGTTACAGTCCCGGAATAAACGCAAAAAGGGGCACCGGGTTTTGAGCGGCGCGCACGAGCATCATGTCGAGCTTCCCGGTCCCAGCGAAGTCCGCAGCCCGTTAGTCAGTCATGAATTGCAGCGCGCCGGCGTCTGGTTCGGGCTGGCCGTCATCATCGCCCTGATCGTGCTGCTGGCGCAGCCGTTGATGCTGGTCATGGGCGCGCTGGTGCTGGCGACGATGATGGATGGCGGCACGCGACTGCTGGGCCGCATCCTGCCGATCTCGCGCGGATGGCGGCTGACCATCGTGCTGCTGGGCGCGGTGGCCTTCATGACCTATACTTTCTACCTGACCGGATCGAGCCTGGCGGCGCAGGCGCAGGCGATGCGCACCATCGTGGAAGCGCAGGTCGGGCGGATCGGCGGATGGATGCAGCAACTGGGCGTCACCACCACGCCGGACGACCTGAAAAGCCTGGCCAGCCAGGCAATGAGCAGCATGGGCCGGGTGACGGCGGCGGTCGGCACGGCAGTCGGCGCGATCACCAGCGGCGTCATGATGCTGGTGCTGGCCATCTTCATCGCGGTCGAACCCAAACTTTATGAGCGCGGCGTCGCCTGGATGCTGCCGATGGACAAGCGCGCCCATTTCTACGCCATCGCCGACAAGATGGGCTGGACGCTGCGCCGGCTGATGTTCGGGCGGCTGATCGGCATGGCGGTGGAGGGCGTGGGCACATGGCTGCTGCTGTGGGCCGGCGGCGTGCCGATGGCAGGGCTGCTGGGCATATTGACCGGCCTGTTCGCCTTCCTGCCCAATATCGGGTCGATCATATCGGGCGCGCTGATCATCATCGTCGGCTTTTCCGGCGGTACGGACACCGGCCTCTATGCGTTTGGCGTATATTTGGCGGTGCAGATCGTCGACGGCTATCTGATCGTGCCGATGGTGGCCAAGCGCGCCACCGACCTCGCCCCGGCGCTGGTGCTGGGCGCGCAGATATTGTTCGGCGCACTGTTCGGCATCATGGGACTGTTCCTGGCCGATCCGATCGTGGCAATGATCAAGGTCTATCTGGAGGAACGGTCCAAGGCGCTGGCCGGCAAGACGGGCCTGATCCAGACGGGTGCAGGTGGATCGCCCCTCCCTTAACTTCGCACATTTCCCGTTCGTTTCGTTATAATCGAACCGAAGTTGGACATTTTCTGTCGCGTCGTCCCCCACAGCCTTCCTTATGGCTATTTGTCCGCCTGTAGGACAGGATGGGGAACCGCAGCCGCGGACCGGTCATTGGTCCTGTGACAGGTTCAAAGACCGGCGCTGGAGAGGAAACGACCATGACCATGCCATTGGACAAGCAAAAGAAGCTGCATTTCGACCTGACCAATGTCGGGATGCGGGCGCAGGCGACCGCGGTGGGGCTGTTGCAGCTGTGTCTGGAATTGCGCCGCGCCGGCGTGCTGGATGACGGCGCTGTCGAGCGAATCAAGGGCGCCATCGCCTGCGACATTGAGGTGTCCGCGCCGCGCTCCGTCGCCACGGTCGAATATCGGCGCGACATCAAGACCCGGCTCGACAAGCTGTTCAGTGGCGAAGAGAAGATCGGCAGCGCCGATGCGCTGGCCTTCGGCACCATGGGCGACGATTCGGTCTGTCAGGGGCACGCCTGATCCAAGGCCCGATTCGGGCATGAAAAAAGGGGCCGCGAAACGGCCCCTTTTTCATTTCGGCTTTGCGACGCTGCGGCTCAGTGACCAGCAGGGGGAACCGCGCCCTGCGGCATGCCACCTTGCTGCTGCATCTGCTGCTGAAGCTGCATCAGTTCCGCCTTCGACTTATAATCGTGCAGCGTGACGTCGAACACCAGCACAGAACCGGCCGGGATCGGGCCGGCGGCCTGATCGCCATAGCCCAGCTGCGGCGGGATCCACAGGCGGTACTTGCCGCCCTTCTTCATCTTTTGCAGGCCTTCGGAGAAGCCGGGCACCACGCCGTCGATCGGCATCGGCGCCTGCGGATTCTCATCGAACACCGTGCCGTCGAGCAGCGTGCCCTTATAACCCACCAGCGCCACGTCGGCGGTGGTCGGGCTGGCGCCGGTCCCTTCCGAAAGAACCTTGTACTGAAGGCCCGATTCGGTGGTCACGACGCCTGTCGCATGGCTGTTCTGCGTCAGAAAGGCCGCCGGCGAAGGCTCGACGCCCTGCTGGCCCGCCCAGGCAAGGCCACCTGCGGCCAGCGCCACGGCTGCAACGCCGATCCAGAGGCGCGTCAAAGACCCCTTGGCGATAGGACGAAGGGGAACGGCCGTCGTGGACATGGGCGATGCCTCGCAATTAAGGGCAGGAAAGCAGCTTCAAGGGAGCGGGGCGGCGTATAACCGCCCCGAACGGCGCTTACTTCGCGCCGTCGCGCTCGGCGCGCTTGCGCTCCATCTTGCGCGCGCGGCGGACCGCAGCGGCCTTTTCACGGGCGCGCTTTTCCGACGGCTTTTCGTAGTGGCGACGCAGCTTCATTTCGCGATACACGCCTTCACGCTGCAGCTTCTTCTTGAGCGCGCGAAGAGCCTGGTCGACATTGTTGTCGCGAACGATGATCTGCATAAGTCCGTCAATCTCCAATCGAAAACGAGCGGTACGCCGGGACTTGTCTGTCCATCCCGACGGGCCGACCGAATAGCAAAGCCAGTGAGTCGTCGCGGGTCACCCCACGCCATGTGGGCGGCGCCCTACCAGCAAGCCTGTGCAAATTCAACCCCAAAGGGCCAAAACTCGACATTCGGCGCGGGTGGCGCGATAGTGGTGCGATAAAGATACAGGAGGATTGCCATGGCCACCGCTGCCAAACGCCCAGACATGTCCGCCGCCGAATGGGAGGCCAGACAACAGCTGGCCGCCTGCTACCGCATCTTCGACCATATGGGCTGGTCGGAACTGATCTACAACCACATCACCCTGCGCGTTCCCGGCGAAGACGGCGCTTTTCTCATCAATCCCTTTGGCCTTGGCTATGATGAGGTGACGGCGTCGAACCTGGTCAAGATCGATATCGACGGCCATGTGCTGGACGGCAGCCCCTACCCGGTCAATCGCGCCGGTTTCACCCAGCATAGCGTGTTCCACCGGCATTTGCCCGACGCCCATTGCATCATCCATACCCATACGACGGCGGGCATGGCGGTCAGCGCCTGCGCCGAAGGATTGCGCCCGATCAGCTTCTACGCCGCCGCCTTCATCGGGCGAATCGCCTATCATGATTTTGAGGGCGTCACGATTCGGCCGGAGGAAGGCGAGCGGCTGATCGCCAATCTGGGGGCGCGGCGCGTGATGCTGTTGCGCAATCATGGCACGCTGGTGATGGCAGGCAGCCTGCCCGAAGCCTTCCTGACGCACTGGCTGCTGCAACGCGCCTGCGAGAT
>JAGVJS010000013.1 GCA_020051025.1 Sphingobium sp.
GACCGGGGCGACTGGCCGACGCTGCATTTGCGCAAGCGGCCGATCATCGGCTGGAAACGCCCGAAACGTATCGACAGCGCCGCGCGCGGTGAAGCCCCCGGCTTCGGCAGCATCTGAAGGAATTGCGCATGAGCATCACCCGCACCGTCACGGTTCAGGACATGGCCGGCGCGCCGTTCGAGCATGTCATAGTGGCAGACAGCGCCGCCGCGCCGCGTCCCGGCGTCCTGCTCTTCCCCAATGTGCTGGGAACCAAGGAAGCCGACTTTGCCTATGCAGAGAAGGTCGCAGCGCTCGGCTACACGGTGCTGGTCGCGGACGTCTTCGGTCAGGGCAAGCGCACCACGCGGGCCGACGCCAATCCGGCGCTCTACATGAATGCACTGAACGCCGACCGCGCCCTGCTGCGCGACCGCGTGAATGCGGCTCATGCCCTGCTCAAGGGGCTGGAGACGGTCGATCCGGCACAAACGGCGGCGATCGGCTTCTGCTTTGGCGGCAAATGCGTGCTCGACCTCGCCCGCTCCGGCGCGGACATTGCCGGCGGCGTCAGCTTCCACGGCGTCTATGAAGCCCCGCCCTTTCCCAATGCCCCGATTACGGCAAAGCTGCTCATCTGCCATGGCTGGGACGACCCGATCGCGCCGCCCGACGCGACCGTAAGCCTGGCGAAGGAACTGACCGACGCCGGCTGCGACTGGCAGATCCATGCCTATGGCCATACCGGCCACGCCTTCACCGACGAAGCGGTCAACATGCCGGAAAAGGGGCTGGCCTACAGCCCGGACGCCGACCGCCGCAGCTTCCGGTCGATGGCAGATTTTCTGGGCGACCTGTTCAGCTGATCCCGATCATCAGCGCGCGGGGATACGCCGCGCGCTGGCGACATGGTGGGCGTGGGTAATCGCCACGGCGAGCGCATCGGACGCATCCGGCCCGGCGATCTTCGCGCCGGGCAGCAGGCGCTGCACCATCGCATGCACCTGATCCTTCGACGCATTGCCGACACCGACCACTGATTTCTTGACCAGACGGGCGGCATATTCGCCCACTTCCATGCCCGCCCGCGAGGCGTTGAGCAGGATGACGCCGCGCGCCTGCCCCAGTTTCAGCGTCGATTGCGGATTGACGTTAACGAACACCTCCTCGACTGCCGCTCCATCGGGCTTATGTTCAAGGATGAGGTCGGTCAGCGCCAGATCGAGCGCCAGCAAACGCGTCGCCAGCGACATGCTGCTGTCGGTCTTGATCTGGCCATTGCCGATATGGGTGAGCCGATTGCCGTCAGCGGCGATCAGCCCCCAGCCGGTGGTGCCAAGGCCGGGGTCAAGGCCGAGAAGGATCATAAACAAAATATCCGTTCGCTTCGAGCGAAGTCGAGAAGCATTGCGCTTGCCGTGCCTCGACTACGCCCGACACGAACGGAAACAGGCATGTCAGCCCAGCTTCTCCATTACTTCGTCGGAAACTTCATAATTGCCCCAGACGGTCTGGACGTCGTCATCATCTTCCAGCGTGTCGACCAGCTTCATCAGCGTGGCGGCGTTGCTTTCGTCGACTTCGACGGTGGTGGTGGGCTTCCAGGCCAGCTTCGCGCCGTCGGCGGCCCCCAGCGTGACTTCCAGCGCCTTGGCGACTTCGTGGAGCGCGTCCATCGCGGTCCAGATTTCATGCTCGTCCTCGTTGGACGACACATCCTCCGCACCGGCTTCCAGCGCCGCTTCGAAAATGGCTTCGGCATCGCCCGCGCTGGCGGGATAGGTGATCAGGCCAAGGCGATCGAAGCCATGGCTCACTGCGCCCGACGCGCCCAGATTGCCGCCATTTTTGGAGAAGGCGGTGCGCACATTGGTCGCGGTGCGGTTGCGATTGTCGGTCAGCGCTTCAACGATGATCGCGGTGCCGCCGGGACCATAGCCCTCATAGCGCACTTCTTCGTAATTCTCGGTATCGCCCTTGCTCGCCTTGTCGATGGCGCGCTGGATATTGTCCTTGGGCATGGACTGCGCCTTGGCGGCGTTGACCGCCAGCCGCAGGCGCGGGTTCATGTCCACATCGGGCATGCCCATCTTGGCCGCGACGGTGATTTCGCGGCTCAGCTTGGAGAACATCGAGGAGCGCTTCTTGTCCTGCGCGCCCTTGCGATGCATGATATTCTTGAATTTGGAATGGCCTGCCATGGTCCTGAATTCTTATCTGCCGTTGAAATATGATGGGCGCCCTTACACCAGCGGCAGCCCAAAGGGCAACCGCCAGCGCGCGCGCGCCGCCATAAGCCAGCTTTTAAAGGGTCAGTAGAGAATCGCGGTGCCCGAAGCCGACACCATCAGCATCGACCCGTTGGAGCCGATCACCTCATAGTCGAGGTCGACGCCGACCACGGCATTGGCGCCCAGCGTCGCCGCGCGCGTGCGCATTTCGGCAATCGCCTGCTCGCGGGCGCGCTGGAGCACATCTTCATAAGCGCCCGATCGCCCGCCAACGATGTCGCGAACGCTGGCGAACAGGTCGCGGAACAGGTTGGCGCCCACGATCACCTCACCGGTGACGATGCCGAGATACTCCTTCGCGGGCCTCCCCTCCAGACGGCTGGTGGTGCTGACGATAATCTCGGACATGGGCGCTTCTCCTGTTACGCGACCCTCATCTTATTCCATACCCAATGCAGCCAGATACGTCTGGAGGACCGCCTCCATTTCCTGCCGGTCATGCGGCTGCATCTTACGCAGGCGAATGATCTGACGAATGATCTTGGCATCATAGCCGGTCGCCTTGGCTTCCAGATAGACGTCTTTGATATCGTCGCCGATGCCCTTCTTTTCCTCTTCCAGGCGCTCGATGCGCTCGATGAGAAGACGTAGCTGGTCGGCTGCGACGTTGCCCTCGCTCATGGGAATCTCCGTATAAAGTGACGATGTGAATCAGGCTGAATGAATCAGGTTGGCGGACGCCTCTAATGATTGTCGGCGTTCTTCGCCACACTCTCCTGCATCTTTGCGATCTGCTGAGGCGTGGCTTCGCCCTGATGCTGCGCCTTCCACTGCGCAAAGGGCATGCCATGGATGATTTCGCGCGCCTGATCCCGCGTCAAATGGCCGTCCGCCTCCGCAATCCAGTCGGCCAGGCAGTTGCGGCAAAAACCCGCGGTTCCCATCAGGTCGATATTTTCCACATCTGATCGATGCTGCAAATGCATCACCAGACGGCGGAAGGCGGTTGCGGCGACGGCATCTGTGACTATGGTATCGGACATCGGCGCGAGAAACCCTTTCGCTGAAACTACATCATCCTGTCGTGCAGCATGGATAACGCATAACCTCGCCCCGGCAAACCGGGAGCGATCATGACGCTCAGGAGAAGACATGACGAAGTTACCGCCCCGCTCTCGCAAGGTTCGCATCCTGGCGACCCTTGGTCCTGCGAGCGACACGCCCGAGATGATCCGGGCACTGTTCGTCGCCGGGGCCGACGCCTTCCGCATCAATATGAGCCATGGCGCGCATGAGGATCATGCCGCGCGCATCGCCAGCATCCGCGCGCTGGAGAAAGAATTCTCTCGGCCGACCACCATCCTGGGTGACCTGCAAGGCCCCAAGCTGCGCGTAGGCACCTTCGAAAAGGGCCTCGCGATCCTGGAAACCGGCGCGAAATTCGTGCTGGATCGCAACGAGACACCGGGCGATGCCCGCCGCGTCAACCTGCCCCACCCGGAAATCTATGCCGCTTTGGTGCCCGAAACCCGGCTGTTGCTGGACGATGGCAAGATGGTCCTGCGGGTGAAGGCCGTGGCGGACGACCGGATCGAAACCCTCGTGGAAGTCGGCGGCACCCTGTCCAACCGCAAGGGCGTGAACGTGCCCGACGTGGTCGTGCCGGTGCCGGCACTGACCGACAAGGACCGGCGCGACCTCAGCTTCGCGGTCGAACAGGGCTGCGACTGGATCGCGCTTAGCTTCGTGCAGCGGCCCGAAGATCTGGCCGAAGCGCGCAAGCTGATGGGCGGCCATGGCGCACTGATGGCAAAGATCGAGAAGCCGTCAGCCGTGCAACGACTGGAAGAAATCGTCGAACTGGCCGATGGCGTGATGGTCGCGCGCGGCGATCTGGGCGTCGAACTGCC
>JAGVJS010000271.1 GCA_020051025.1 Sphingobium sp.
CGCTCTTCCGATCTGTCAGCGCAGCGGCTGCGCCCGCTGCCCCGGCGCCCGCGGAAGAACCGGCGATCGACCGCAGCCTTTATGAAACGGTGGTAACGCAAGAGGCGCTGGATCGCTGGATCGCCGCCGCTTATGCTGAAGGGCTGGTGGCCGTCGATACCGAGACGGATATGCTGGACGCCGTGTCCTGCCAGCTGGTCGGCATCAGCCTGGCCACCGGGCCGAACAAGGCCTGCTACATCCCGGTCGGCCATGGCGGCACCGACATGTTCGCCGAGCGGCCGGAGCAGCTGGACAGGGCACTGGTCCTGTCGAAGCTGAAGCCTTTGCTGGAAGATGACAGCATCCTCAAGATCGGCCAGAATCTCAAATATGACCTGACCGTCCTGCGCCGCCATGGCATCGAGATCGCGCCCTATGACGACACCATCGTCATGAGCTTCGACCTCGACGCCGGCCAGTCGCTCGCCGGCCATGGCATGGACGAGGCGGCGAAGACCCACCTCAACCACATCTGCATCAGCTTCAAGGAGGTGGTCGGCACTGGCAAGAGCCAGATCAGCTTCGCCGAAGTCCCCCTGCCCCGCGCCACCGAATATGCGGCCGAGGATGCCGACGTCACCCTGCGCCTGTGGAAGCGGTTCAAGCCCCGCATCGCCAATGAAGGCGCCAATCGCGTCTATGAACTGGTCGACCGGCCGCTGGTCGGCGTGATCGCCGGCATGGAGCATCAGGGGATCAAGGTCGATCGCGAGCATCTGTCCCGCCTGTCTGCCGAATTCACCGCCGGCATCGCCGCGCTGGAAACCGAAATTCACGAGATTGCGGGGCAGCCCTTCGCTATCGGCTCCACCCAGCAACTGGGCGCGATCCTGTTCGACAAGATGGGCTATAAGGGCGGCAAGAAGGGCAAGTCGGGCGCCTACTCCACCGACGTCACCATCCTTGAGCAGTTGAAGGCGCAGGGCGCGCCGATCGCGGACAAGGTGCTGGAATGGCGGCAGCTGTCGAAGCTGAAGTCCACCTATACCGACGCGCTACAGGCGCAGATCAACAAGGATACCGGTCGCGTCCATACCAGCTATTCGTTGACCGGCGCGCAGACCGGCCGCCTGTCTTCGACCGATCCCAATCTGCAAAATATCCCGATTCGCACCGAAGTCGGCCGCCAGATCCGCCACGCCTTCGTTGCGGAGCCGGGCAATGTCATCCTGGCGGCGGACTATAGCCAGATCGAGTTGCGGCTGGCGGCGCATATGGCCGACGTCCCGGCGCTCAAGGACGCTTTCGCGAACGGCGAGGATATTCACGCCGCCACCGCGATGCAGCTGTTCGGGGAGGTCAATCGCGACACGCGCGGCCGGGCGAAGACGATCAACTTCGCCATCCTGTACGGCATTTCGCGCTGGGGCCTCGCTGGCCGGCTGGAGATCAGCGCGGACGAGGCGCAGGACATGATCAGCCGCTATTATGAACGCTTCCCCGGCATCAGCATCTATATCAACGAGACGATCGAGAAGGCGCGGGAACGCGGCTATACCGAAACGCTGTTCGGACGGAAAACATGGTTCCCGCGCATCAAAGCGGCGGTCCAGCATGAACGGCAGGGCGCCGAACGCGCCGCGATCAACGCGCCCATTCAGGGCACCAGCGCCGACATCATCAAACGCGCCATGGCACGCATGGGACCGGCGCTGGCGGCAGCGGGCCTGCCCAACGTCAGGATGCTGCTGCAAGTGCATGACGAACTGGTGTTCGAACTGCCGGAGGGCGATGTGGACGCGGCCAGCGCGGTCATCCGGCAGGTGATGGAGAGCGCGGCCGAACCGATCGTGAAGCTGAGCGTGCCGCTGGGCGTGGAGATTGGCACGGGACCGAGTTGGGGCGCGGCGCACTAAAAGAAGATAAGTGAGATCCCAGCATTCGCCGGGATGACGAGGTTGGATTTTCTCCGTCATGCCAGCGAAGGCTGGCATCTCACTGCCTTTTGACGCACCCTCTCCACATGAGCGGCGGCTGGGTCTATATCATGGCGATCCGCGCCTATGGCGTGCTTTACATCGGCGTGACGGCCAGCTTGCCCCACCGCGCCATGCAGCATCGCGACGGCACCGGCTCCGACTTTTGCCGCCGCTACCGGCTCGACCGGCTGGTCTATGCCGAGCGACACGAAACAATCATGGACGCCATCGCCCGCGAGAAAGCGATGAAGGCGTGGAAACGCGACTGGAAGGTCAATCTGATCGAAAGCATCAACCCGAAATGGGCAGACTTGTTCGACACGCTGCATCTGGAATGAAGGACAAGTGAGATGCCAGCCTTCGCTGGCATGACGAAGTTGGTTGCATCTCCCTTCTCTTTCCTCCCACGAAAAAGGCCGATCCCCATCAGGACCGGCCTTTTCTCAATCAAACAGTTCTTCCAGGAAGCTCTTCTTGCGCTTCTTCTGATAGTGGCGTCCGTCGTCGCGATAATCTCTATCCGGGCGATAGCTTTGCTGGGCGAACGGCGCCGGCTGCGGCGTGGGAGCGCTCGTCTGCGCCGACCGCTCGATGATCTTGTCCAGTTCGCCCCGGTCCAGCCAGACACCCCGGCATTGCGGGCAATAGTCGATTTCTACACACTGCCGGTCCGTCATCGCCAAACCGACATGACAGACCGGGCAGAGCATCGCCGATAGCTGGGCGGGATCGCGCATTATTCGCGTTCGCCCGTCAGGCTGAGCAGCATCTGGAACAGGTTGACGAAGTTCAGGTAGAGCGACAGCGCACCCATCACCTGCATCTTCCCTGCCACTTCATGGCCGGCATAGTAGAAATATTCCGACTTGATGCGCTGAACATCCCAGGCGGTCAGGCCGGTGAAGACCACAACGCCGATGATCGAGATGACCATCGCCATCGCCGACGAGCCAATGAAGAGGTTGATCAGGCTGGCGACGATGATACCGATCAGGCCCATCATCAGGAAGCTGCCCATCTTCGTCAGGTCGCGCTGGGTGGTATAGCCCCACAGCGCCATGGCAAGGAACATGACCGCGGCCGAGAAAAAGGCCTGGGCGATGCTGCCGCCAGTGAAGACCAGGAAGACGCTGCCCAACGACACGCCCATGACGGCAGCGAAGGCGTAGAAGGCGGTGCGGGCGCCCGACGTGGTCATCTTTTCGATGCGGAAGCTGAAAAAGAAGACGAAGGCCAGCGGCGCGAAGATCGCGACCCATTTGAGCGGCGTGCCATAGATGGCGGCGGCCAGCGCCGGGGTGTTGCCGACCAGCGCGGCGACCAGCCCGGTGATGACCAGGCCGATGCCCATATTGCGGAAGACGCCAAGCATGTGCGCGCGCAGGCCGGCGTCGGTCTGCGCCGTCTGGCTGGCACCATAGCCTGGCATGCGAACGGGATTATTCATGGGGTTACACTCGCTCCATTCAAAATGGCCAAAAAGTTGGTTCGAGTGGCCCGGTGCGGTCTCCTGCGGCAACGAGAGGGGGCAAATCGCCGCAAAAACCAGCACCGGGCACACCCGATGCGGTCCGACATCGCGACAGGATCAGGGGGAAATCCATATCGCCAGAGGGGCCCGGCCCGCATGATCAATATCGGATGCCTGATGCCCGCCTGCAAGGGATCGGCGGACCTGCAACATTTTATTACAATCGGTCCTGCGTCCGGGAAGGATTGACCCCTGCCCCGCTTCGCGACATGGCTGGCCTCCATGTCCGACGACCAGCACATCCCCGCGCCGCTGCGCCTGTTCAACAGCCTGACCCGCACGATCGAGCCGTTCGCGCCGATCGAGGGCAACCACGCGCGGGTCTATAGCTGCGGCCCGACCGTCTATAATTACGCCCATATCGGCAATTTGCGCGCCTATGTCTTTGTCGACACGCTGCGTCGGACTTTGTTGTGGAAGGGGCTGGACGTCACCCAGATCATCAACATCACCGATGTCGGCCACCTGACCAGCGACGCCGATGCGGGCGACGACAAGATGGAGGCGGCGGCGAAGGCCAGCGCGAAGAGCATCTGGGACATTGCCGCCCATTATACCGAGGCGTTCAAGGCCAATATCGCCGACCTCAACATCATGGCGCCCAGCGAATGGACGGTCGCGACCGACTATGTGCCGCAGATGATCGCCTTTGCCGAGAAGATCGCGCCGGATCATTGCTATGAACTGGAGAGCGGCCTCTATTTCGACAGCAGCACGGTGCCGGATTACGGCGCGCTGGCCGGCGGGCGGGACGACGCCGCCCATGCGCGAGATCGGAAG
>JAGVJS010000243.1 GCA_020051025.1 Sphingobium sp.
GATCGTCCCCGGTCAGGCGGCGGCGATAGGCGTTGACCAGATCGCCCCGTTCGCTTTCCGGGATCGGGGCGACGAACCGTTCCCATTTGTCGGGATAGATGCGGCTGGCGCCTTCCTGATAATACCAGTCGATCTCCGACTTGCGGATGGTGAAGATGCCACGCAGCACCAGCTGCGTCACGCGATCCACATGCGCCTGTGCATAGGCAAGCGCGAGAGTGGAGCCCCAGCTACCGCCGAAGACCAGCCATTGATTCACGCCCGTCATCACCCGCAGCCGCTCGATATCGGCGACCAGATCCCAGGTCGTATTGGCGTCCAGATTGGCGTGCGGCGTCGACTGGCCGCAACCGCGCTGGTCGAACAGCAGCACGTCGTAGCGGGCGGGATCGAACAGGCGGCGATGGTCGGGCGATATGCCACCGCCCGGCCCGCCATGCAGGAAGACAGCCGGCTTGGCACCGGGCGTGCCGGCCCGTTCCCAATAGACATGATGGCCATCGCCAACATCGAGATGGCCGGAGGCGTAAGGTTCGATCGGGGGATAGAGCGTGCGCATGATACCACCCTATAAAGCGGCGGCGGCGAAGGGAAGTGTTTGAACGCAAGGCGCGGGATGCCCCGAAAGCGCGTTGCCGCCATACTGCGCACCCATGGACCTGACCGACCTAGACCGCCATGGCGCCGTGCGCCTGCCCGCCCTGCTGTCGCCCGAACAATGCGCCGCGATCGTTGCGCTATGGGACGACCCCGCCGCCTTCCGCAAGGAGGTGGTGATGGCGCGGCATGGTTTTGGCAGCGGGCGCTATCGCTATTTCGCCTACCCATTACCCGATCCGGTCGCGATGCTGCGGGAACGGCTCTACCCCGCGCTGGCACGCCATGCCAATGGCTGGGCGGACGCATTGGGGACGGGCGATATCTACCCCGCCCGCCATGCCGATTATCTGGCGCGCTGCGCGCTGGCGGGGCAGGACAAGGCGACGCCGCTGCTGCTGCGATACGAAGCGGGCGACTGGAATGCGCTGCATCAGGATGTTTATGGCCCGCATATCTTTCCGTTGCAGGTCGCGATCCTGCTGTCCCGACCGGAGCAGGACTTTAGCGGTGGCGCCTTTGTCCTGACCGAGCAGCGGCCGCGCATGCAGTCACGGCCCGAAGTGGTGCCGCTGATGCAGGGGGATGCCGTCATCTTTCCGGTACGCGATCGGCCGGTCATGGGTGCACGTGGCACGTATCGCGTGCAGATGCGGCACGGCGTCAGTCGCATCCAGTCCGGCGTGCGCCATATATTGGGCATTATTTTCCACGACGCGCCCTGATCCACGGCCAGCCCCCGTTCAGCCTGGAGGGTTACATCTTGCGACAAATATCGCTGGTTGTTGCCAGATTTTTGCGACAAGCGCCTGCTAGTCCAGCGGTCAGATCAAAAGGTTTTGTGGGGGTTTCCGTGCGTTTTTCCGCGTCCATCATCGGTGTCGTGCTCATGTCCGGGGTCGCGCCGTCCGCGCTGATGGCGCAGGTGCCGACGTCACAACCCAAGGGCGCGCCGCAGGAAGCGGTGGACGAGGGCGAGGAGATCGTCGTCACCGGTCAGCCGCAGCGCGGATCGGTGATCGGCAACGTGCAGCCCGAACAGCAATTGTCCGGTGCGGACGTGCGCGCGCTGGGCGTCACCTCCATTTCCGAACTCATCACCGAACTGGCGCCGCAGACCAATGGCACGCCGGTCATCCTGCTGAACGGCAAGCGCATATCCAGTTTCTCCGAAATTCAGGATATCCCGTCCGAAGCGGTGGCGCGGGTCGATATCCTGCCCGAGCAGGTGGCGCTCTCCTATGGCTATGCCCCGACGCAGAAGGTGGTGAACATCGTCCTGCGCCAGCGTTTTCGTGGCGAGACGGCCGAGGGACGGATTCGCACGACGACGCAGGGCGGCGGCGAGAATGGCAAGGTGGAAGCGGGGCTGCTACGCATTCAGGGCGACAATCGCTTCACCCTGAACCTGCAATATAATCGGGCCGCGCAATTGCTGGAAAGCGAACGCGGCATCATCGCAACGGCGCCGGGCCGCCCCTATGCGCTGGCCGGCAATGTCGTCGGCACCGGTGCGAATGGGGAGATAGACCCGGCCCTGTCGGCGCTGGCCGGTCAGACCGTCACGGTCGCCAGCGTCCCGGGCAGCGCCGCATCCGGCCCGCCGAGCCTCAATGATTTCGTCGCGGGGGCCAATGTCGCCAGCATCAGCGACCTCACCCGCTACCGCACGCTCAGCCCTTCGACCGAGAGCTTCGCCGCCAACGCCACCCTCTCCCGCGCATTGGGCGGGATATCCGCGACGCTGAACGGGCGGCTGGAACTGTCCGACAATGACAGCTTGCAGGGTCTGTCGCAGGCCGCGTTCGACCTGCCGGCGGGCAACGCCTTCTCCCCCTTCGCCAATGATGTCACGCTTTATCGCTATCTGGCGCAAGGAGGCGCGTTGCAGCAGCAGATCAAGGGGACGACCGGCCATATCGGGCTGACGCTGAACGGGCGGCTGGGCGGGAGCTGGCAATGGTCCTTCACCGGCAATGGCGATCATGAGAGAATTCCAGAACGTGTAGTGCATGCTCGTGGTTTTGGTGTTCATGGATATTTTGAGCCTTATGAATCGCTTGCTGATATAACAAAGGC
>JAGVJS010000241.1 GCA_020051025.1 Sphingobium sp.
CGATGTTCTGGAATCCTTGGCTGCGAAGCTGTGATACAATCTGTTCAGCAAAAGTCGCGGCAAATGCCGGCAGGGCGGCGACCGCCTGCGCGCCCAATCCGGGCGCCGACGCATCGGTGGACAAATAGATTTCGACGTCCCCTGCCCGCACATGCAGTTCGCGCATGCCCGACGCCTGAAAATCGGCGATCAGCGCCTCGATATCCGCCAGCGCCGCACCCTCTGTTTTCGGCCCGCTCATGCCTTTTTCTCCCGCAGGGCTTCTATCTGGTCGCGTGTCAGCCCGGCGCCCCTGCCCTTCAGGAGCCGCGACTGTTCCTGTTCGAGGGCATAGAGCGCCTCTACCTGCGCACTGGCGGGCGCGCCGCGCACGCTGCTGTCGCACAGGAAACGATAGGGATGTTGCATCTGCGCCGGGTGGAAAGCCGCCGCGCGCGCATTATAGTCCGCCAGGGTCAGCGCCCCCGCGCTCGTCACATAGCGATCGACCTTTTCGGTCAGATGGGTGACGCCCGGCGCGATATGCGCTTCGCTGGGCCTCCCCTCCCCGTTCAGCACGGCATGGGGAATGTGCGAGATATAGCGGGCCGGGCGGCCATTATGCATCATCATCGCATAGTCGTGCAACTGCTGGCTGGGCAGGTCGACCAGACCCACCAGTTCGCCCAGAAAATCGCGGCCGAATTCGTCGTTCAGCAGCGGCCGGAAGCGGTCCGCCCGTTCGTCGATCTTCATCCAGTCGTCGACGTCATAGACGCCCGCAACATGGGCGAAATCCTTGATCAGGCTGAAATAGACCAGCGCGCCGGCATCCATCATCTGGTCGCGTGACCAGCCGGCCATATTCTTCCACAAGTCTACGGTGGCGGTGCGGAAGGTTTCGGTCAGCTTTTCGAATGTCTCGGCCAGTTCCTCTGGCGACCCCATGCCGACCGGCACGTAATTTTCGGTCAAAGCGTCGGAGGTGTAGAGGCCCACGCCGGTCAGCTTCTCGGCGGTGAATTCGGGCTTGGATTCAAAACTGCCCCAGTCGTCCATCAGGTAGAAGTGACAGTCGGTCGCCTCCATCGTGACGGTGAGGTTGGGATAGGGAATGGCGTCGGCCACGCCGTCCAGCCAGGGATAGTCGCCCTGCGCCAGATCGGAGAAATCGCGCACGATCATCTCGCGATTGCCGGCCAGCTTGTAGGGACCGCTATTGTTGAGCGTGCAGCGGCTCTCGCAGGAGACGAGAAAGCCATATTGCGAGATGGTGGCGAGGAAGCTTTGCGCCGCCTTGTGCAGGCGATCGCCGTTCGCACAGGCGTGCAGGTCGGCATGGAAGCGCTGGATGCGGCGTTCGGGCAGCAACTGCACCCGCTGGCCATATTCGCGCGCGTTCAGGTGGCCGTCCTCGCGCTGCTGCGCCAGTTTGAAGCGGCGCCAGAAGTCCATCACATAGGCGACATCCTCGGCATCGTCCGCCGGCGTCTGAAGGCCCATGTTGATAAGGATTTCGCGCCCCAGCAAGAAGAAGGTCGGCAGGCCCCAGCCGGGCAGGTTGCCGAACTTGCCCCCCATGGCCCGCGCCCGGTCGCCAATCTCCTCGGCCTTCATCCTGGCTTCAATCTTCCGCAGCAAGGCGGGGTAGCGATAATAGCAGCAGAGATAGGAGAGCAGCATGTAGGATGGCACGGGAAACAGCTTCGATTCCTGCACCGTGCGCGTTACGCACAGCCAATAGGTATCGTCGCCGATGGTCTGGATAGCGTTGTTCGCCTCCAGCAGTCGCACATAATCCAGCGTCATGTGTCCATCGGTCCCTGGCCTGTGGCAGCAGACATGATGCTCTCCTCTCCATGTGCTTTTTGATTCGTACAGACTTTATAGTCGATCAATATCGTCTGACAATCCTAAAGATGGACGGATTTCCGTCTCTTGCCCGCAGGCCGTGCGCGAGCGCTCAGAAGTCGAGGATAATCTTGCCGAAATGGGCGCCGGACAGCTGGTAGCGGAAGGCGTCGGCCAGCTGTTCCAGCGGGAAATGCCGGTCGATGACAGGGCGGATATCATGCGCCGTGAGGAAGGCGACGAGATCGCGCAACTGAGTCACGCTTCCTACGGCGATGCCGTCGACGCGGATGTGGCGCATCACCACATCGCTGAGCGGCAGTTCCGGCGCGCCGTTGGCGGTAGTGCCCACGACCACGACCTTGCCCCCCATGCGACAGGCGCGGACCGACTGGACGAAGCTGGACTGGCCACCAATCTCCAGAACAAGGTCCACCCCTTCTCCACCGGTGCCCGCCCGGATCGTATCGCCCCAGCCGGCATCGGCGCGATAATTGACGATATGGTCGGCGCCCATGGCGCGCAGCCGGTCCGCCTTCGCCTCCGATGATGTGGTCGACCAGATAGTGAGACCCAGCGCCTTGGCGATCTTTAGCGCGAAAAGGCAAAGGCCGCCCGATCCGGGCAGCAGCACGCTGTCACCGGGCTGCGCCTGCCCCTCCGCCACCAGAAAGCGCCAGGCGGTGAGGCCCGCGCAGGGCAAAGTCGCCGCTTCGGCAAAGGACCAGTCATCGGGGATCGTCGTCAACGATGCGGCGGGCATGACGACATGGTCGGCGGCAAAGCCATCCGCCGTTTCGCCGCTGATCGCGCTGTTGTTGGCGCGGTTGGGCGGCCCGTCGATCCAGCGCGGGAAGAAGGCGCCCATCACCCGGTCGCCGATCGACCAGCCGGTTACGTCCGGCCCCAGCGCAGCAATTTCGCCGGCGCCATCGGACAGCGGGATGCGCCCTTCCGCCACCGGGATATGCCCGGCCACCACCAGATAATCGTGGAAGTTGAGCGAGGAGGCACGCAGACGCAACAGCACTTCGCCGGGACCGGGTTGCGGGATCGGCGCGCGGTTGACGGCCAGCCTGTCGAGCGTCGGTTGCGCGGGCAGGCGGATGATCCGCATGTCTTTCATCACTCTCTCCCTCCACTCCTTTGTTATTTTATGTCACCGCGCGGTGTAGCCGCCATCCACCGTCAGCAGCGCGCCGTTGATGAAGGCGGACCGGTCGGACAGCAACCAGCAGGCCGCCTCGGCCACATCTTCGGGCTTGCCGAACCGGCCGATTGAGTGGCGCTCCACCATCGGGGCCATCTGCTTTTCGAAGGCCGGGTTGCCGATCAGCCTGTCCTCCACCATCGGCGTCAGGATAAGGCCGGGGAGCAGGGCATTGACGCGCACGCCGGTATGGCGCGCTTCGCAAGCCGCGGCGCGGGTCAGGCCGATGACGCCATGTTTGGCCGCGACATAATCGGCCGCATAGGGCGCGCCGATGATGCCGTCGCCCGACGAATTGTTGACGATCGCCCCGCCGCCCGGCGCCATCGCCTTCGTCGCATATTTCATGCACGAAAAAACGCCGGTCAGGTTGATCGCCATCATCCGGCCCCATTCCTCCGCCGTCAGGTCAGGCAGCAGGCGGTTCGCCATTTCGATGCCGGCATTGTTGAACGCGCCATGCAGCGCGCCATAGCGATCGACCAGCGCGGCAATGGCGGTCGCGACCGCCGCATCATCGGCCACATCGGCGACCA
>JAGVJS010000050.1 GCA_020051025.1 Sphingobium sp.
TCGCGCAGGCGGGCAATCATTTTGCCGAGATCGACGCCGGCGCAGAGGCGATCGCCGTCGATCTGCCGGACGATCCGGCCTTGTTGCAGGCGGAGTTGCGCGCGCGACTGAAGGAGCGGCACGGCATGAGCGTACAGGTGGTGCGCGGCGATGTGCTGGCGGGGACGCTGCGCCATTATGACATGCACCGGCGGCGGCTGATGCTAAGCGAGCGATTACCGCCGTCCGGCCGGCTGTTCGCCATCGCCTATCACCTCTGCGCGCAGGAACTGGCCGACGCCATCGCGGCGCAGATCGCCCGCGCCGCGCCACCGGATGAGGACAGCCGCAGGCTGGCGGTGATGGCGCTGACCAATTATGCCGCCGCCGCGCTCATCCTGCCCTATGATCGATTTCGTCAGGCGGCAGAGCAGAGCCGGCACGACCTCAATCTGCTGCGCGACCGGTTCGGCGTGTCGACCGAGCAACTGGCGCACCGGCTGACCAGCCTCAATCGCACCGGCGCGCGTGGCATTCCCTTCTTCATGGCGCGGATCGACCGGGCCGGAACCTTATCGAAGCGATTTGACGGCGAGGCCTGGCCGTTTGCGCGGTTCGGCGGCACCTGTCCGCGCTGGGATGCGCATGGTCCGCAAGAGGCCGACCGGGTGACCCCGCAATTGATCGAGACGCTGGACGGCAAACGGTTCCTGACGTTGGCGATCGGCCTGCCATCCGGCGCGGCGCGAGGCCGAAGCGTGATCGCGCTGGGGTGTGAGGCAAAACATGGCGGCAGGATCGTCCATGCCGACGGGATCGACATGGACAAGGGCGATGCCACCACGGTCGGGCCGACCTGCCATTTGTGCGAGCGGCGCGACTGTCCCGACCGGGCCTTGCCGCCAGTCACGCGGGCGCTGGACCTGCACAGCTATGAACGGACGATCGCGCCCTTCCCGTTCCGGCGCGTCTAGGCCGCCTTGGCCACCCAGTCACGCTTGAGGTGGCGGGCGAGGAAATCGAGGCAGGAGCGGACCTTGGCCATTTCGCCCTGCCCCGGCACATAGAGGGCGACGATGGAGGAGGCCGGTAACTGAAGTTCGGGTAGCAAGGGCTGGAGCCGGCCTGCGTCGAGATCGTCCGCCACTTCCCAGAGCGATTTGATGACGATGCCCGCGCCGTCCAGCGCCCAGGCGCGCGCCATTTCGCCGTCATTGGTGCTGAGCGTGACGCGCGGCCCGTTGCCACTGCCGACGACCGAGCGCCAGATATCCTGCTGCGCTTCGCCCACGACGATATTGTCATGGAACGCCAGATCCGCGACGCTGGCGGGACGGCCACGGCGATTGATATAGTCTGGCGCGGCACAGAGCAGGCGCGGATTGTCGGTCAGCCGCTTCATGGTCAGCGCGCTGTCTGGCGGCGGATCGAAGCAGATGGCGATGTCGTGCCCCGTCTCGACGATATTCGTCGCCTGCTCGGCGGTTTCGAGATGGATGGCGACGTCGGGATGCAGCGTCGCATATTCGCGAAACAGCGGCGCGAGGCGCATGCGGGCAGCATTGACGGTGGTGACGACCCGCAACAGACCGGTCGCTTCGGTCGCGCGGCGCATCACGTCCGTTTCGACATCGTCGATGGCGCTCAGCGCCCGGCCCGCCTTGTCATACAGGAGCGAGCCTTCCTCCGTCAGCGACAAATGGCGGCTGTTGCGGCGGATCAGCATGACGCCCAGCCGCGCCTCCAGTTGCGACAGCCGGCGGCTGGTCGCGGCCAGCGAAAGGCCGAGTCGTCGCGCCGCTTCGGACAGGGTGCCCGATTCGGCGATCTTCACAAAGGATTCGATTTCGGCAAAGCGGTCGGCCATCCGTTCAAGCTAAGCGGTCGATGCTGCAACGCAATAGATTGGCTGTTGCGACACGGTATGGTTTCGTTGCTGCGTCTCTCCAAACCGACGCTTTTGTAAGCTTTTCTTGCCGAGTTTCCGCTCACGCAACATAGCCTTGCGTCTGACGCATGGCGTTGACGGAGGCTTTTGCGACGCATCATTTTCATCGGCGATCCCGCAATTTCATCACGGAGTTTTCGACTATGCCGATGCTGAGCGCCCGCCGCGCCAAGGTCGATCCGCCGATCGCCTGGAACGATATCGAAGCCCTGCCCATCTATGCCGCGATGCTGCTGTGCCTGATCTGCCTTGGTCTGGCGCTGATGGATTCGACGCCCAGCCTGCATGCCACCATGCTGAAGGTCGTGGGCATCTTCGGCGGCCTCGCACTGCGCCATGCCTGGCTTAAACTGGACGATGAGGGCGGCGACGCTCTTTAAGAGACATTATTTATGATCGTCGGACGGTCCCCCCGTATCCGCCAGAGTTTCCAGAAGGCGTGGAGCGCGCTGATCGCGCTGTTCTTCTGGGATCTGGCCGTCACCATTTTCTATTATATTTCGCCCTTCAAGGCGCCGGCCCTGCCGCTGACCATATTCGGCACCGCGCTGGCGCTGGTATTGGGGTTCCGCGTCAACAGCGCCTATTCGCGCTGGTGGGAAGGTCGCATATTATGGGGCGCGATGGTCAATGTGTCGCGCAGCTTCACGCGCGCGGTTCTTTCCTACCTGCCCAATACGCCTGACGCACGCGCGATGGCGGTGGCGCTGGTGAAGCGTCACATCGCTTATGTTCATGCCTTGCGTTGCCAGTTGCGGCGAGAAGATCCCGCGCCCGATATGCGGCGCGTGCTGGGCGAGGATGCCGCGCTGCCCGAACTGGAGCGGCGCAACCCGGCCAATGGCGTACTGGACGGGTCAGACCGCAAGCTGATGGAAGCGGTGCAGCATGGCTGGATCGACACCATCCAGCAGACCCGGATCGAAGGCATGCTGATCGACATGTCCAACGCGCAGGGCGGGATGGAGCGGATCAAGAATACGCCGCTGCCCGCGCAATATCGCGCCTTCCCCAAATATTTCACCCGGCTGTTCTGCATCTTGTTGCCGATCGGACTGGTCGAGACGCTGGGCATGGCGACGCCGGTGGGGTCCGCCGTGGCAGGCTTCATGTTCCTGGCGGTGTTGCAGATCGGCGACGATCTGGTCGATCCGTTCGGCAACGATGTTCACGACCTGCCGCTGACCAGCATCACCACGACGATCGAGGGTGATCTTAATCAGGCGATCGGCCTGCCCGCGCCGCCGCCGCTGCAACCGGTCGACGGGGTGCTCTGGTAAAAGGGCAGAAGAAAAGCGCGGTCCGAGGGGGCCGCGCTTTTTCGCTTATTACCTGTTTTGCGCTTACTTCTTTTTGCCGAAGTCCACGGTCACGACGTTGGAGCCGTCTTCGCTCGTCACCTGCGGGGCGTCATTTTCCGCCTCGTCATGGGGTTCGGGCAGTTCATCCGCCGCCACCTGAAACTGGAGGGCGAAATTGACCGCCGGATCGACGAAGGCGGTGATGGCGGAGAAGGGAATGGTCAGTTGCGCCGCGACCTGATTGAAGGTCAGGCTGACCTGGAACAGGTCGCTCTGGACCTTCAAATCCCAATATTTATTCTGGAGGACGATGGTCATTTCGTCCGGGAATCGCTCCACCAGATGCTTGGGAATATCGACGCCCGGCGCGCTCGTCTTGAAGGTGATGTAGAAATGATGCGCGCCCGGCAGGCCGCCGGACTGCTGCACTTCGCCCAGCACGCGGCCGACGACTGCGCGCAGGGCCTCCTGCACGATTTCGTCATAGGGAATCAGGCTATCGGGCAGGTCTTCACTCATGGCCCAATGTCCTAACGGCACGAATCGGAGGGTCAACCCCGTCCTGACAGATTGCATGAATGGCGACAGGCGCTATAGGGCGGCCATGCGCACGGCCGAGATTCACCGCAACACGGCGGAAACCCAGATCGACGTCACCGTCAACCTCGACGGGACTGGCCTCTATACGGTGTCGACCGGCATCGGCTTTTTCGATCATATGATCGAGCAGCTGTCGCGCCATTCGCTGATCGACATGACCGTCAAGACGGTCGGCGACCTGCATGTCGACCAGCATCACACGACCGAAGATACCGCGATCGCCATCGGCGAAGCGGTGGCCAAGGCACTGGCCGACAAGCGCGGCATCAGCCGCTATGGCAGCGTCTATTCGCCCATGGACGAGACGCTGAGCCGCGTGGCGCTCGACATTTCGGGGCGGCCCTGGCTGGTGTGCAAGCTGCCCTTCACCGTGACCAAGATCGGCGAATGGGACACGGAGATGGTGGAGCATTTCTTCCATAGCTTCGCGCAGGCGGCTGGCATCACGCTGCATATCGAGCTGCTCTATGGCAGCAACAATCATCATATTGTCGAAAGCGCGTTCAAGGGACTGGCCCGCGCGCTGCGACAGGCGGTGGAGATCGACCCGCGCAAGGCGGACGCGATCCCGTCGACCAAGGGTATTTTGTAAGTCTTATCCGAAAGGCCGTTCCATGTTCGTCATCGCGCTGACCTACACCGCTTCGATCGAAGTGCTGGACGGGTATCTGGCGGATCATCGGGCGTGGCTCGATCAGGGTATAGCCGATGGCTGGCTGCTGCTGGCCGGGCGGCGCGAACCGCGCATCGGCGGCATCTTGCTGGCGCGGGGCGA
>JAGVJS010000344.1 GCA_020051025.1 Sphingobium sp.
AGCAGCAGGCGGATCGGCTCGCCCGAAACGCTGCTGCCGCGCGCCAGCCAGCCGGCAAGCAGTCCCATGGCGAAGCCGCCGATCAGGTTGACGGCAAAAGTACCCCAAGGCCAGGCCGCACCGGGCATCATCTGCCCCGCCAGCCGCCCGGTCAGATAGCGCGCCAGCGTGCCCAGCGCGCCGCCGCCCATAACAAGAAACATATTGGTCATGAAACCCGCCCTATAGCGATTCCGCCCAAGGGGAAAGGTCGCAATCAGGCCGTGGCGGCAGCTTCTGTCGCAGCAGGCCGCCGATGCGCGGCGATGCAACTGATGACGCTGCCCACCACCAGCGCGAAGGCGGCGCTTTCCAGCACGGTCGGCAGCCGCTGTTCCCACAGGAAGCCATAGATCAGCGCGAAGCCGGTTTCGAACAGGATCATCTGCCCCACCATGGTCAGCGGCAGCAGTCGGCTCATCCGGTTCCAGAGCATATTGCCGACGATCGAGGCAAAAAGAGCGACCGCGACCGAGACGGCTGCAAATTTGGTCCAGGCCGCCGCATCATGATGGCCCACACCCATGGCCAATGCCACCGGCAGCAGCAGCAATGCCTGCGCCCCGGTCATCAGGCCGATCGCCAGATTCCAGTCCTGCGCCGATATGCCGCCCAATCGCCCCAGCCAGCGGGTGTTGCCGACGGCAAAGGCGGTCCAGGAAATGAGCGCGCCGACAGCACACAGGAAACCGATGATCTGCGTCGTGGCCGATGCCGTGCCCGGCACAGCGATCGCCTGCCAGCCGATGCACAGCGCGCCCGCCCCGCAAAGCAGCAGGGAAGGTGCAAGCCGGCGTAGCGGCACCGCGTCGCGTTCGCGACTGCCGATGATCGTGACCGCCACTGGCAGGAAACCGATCACCAGCGAGGTCATGGCGATACCGCCCATCTGAACGGCGGTGGCGAGCAAGACATAGTAAAAGAGATTGCCGGCAAGGGCGAGCCAGCCAAGCGCCCACCAGGCACCGGATGTCATCTTCCCCACCAGACTGCGCCAGCGCGGCGCGATCAACAGCCCGGACATCAGACCGTAGGCAAGATAGCGGCCGATGGCGAGATCGAGGGGGCGGAAATCCCGCACCAATGCCGGGGCAAGGAAAACCAGGCCCCAAAGGGCGCCCGCGCCCATGCCGCAGACGATCCCGGTCCAATGGCCGCGATCGGTCGATGCTCCGCCCATGTCATTCTCTTCACTCATAGCCGCGGGAATTATCACCGAATCGTCGGGAAAAATGCTCTTGATTGGGCGGCAAAATGCAACAATTACTCGAAAATGCTTCCTTTAGCCCCCTCCTCTCGCCTTCTTGACCCATTCGACCGAGCGATTCTGCGAATCATTCAGCACGATAACCGCACCCCGCAACGCGTCATTGCCGCATCAGTGAATCTGTCCACTGCGGCCGTGCAGCGGCGTATCGCAGCGATGGAGAAGAACGGCGTCATCGCGGCCAATGCCGCGATCGTCGATCCCGATTCGGTGGGTCTGGGCGTCACATCGATCGTGGAGGTCAATCTGGTCGATGAAAAAGCAACAACCGTTGACCGGGCCAAGGCCTTGTTTCGCGACGATCCCGACGTGCAACAATGCTATTATGTCACCGGCGGCCGCAGTTTCATCATGCTGATCGTTGCCCCCGACATGCGCAGTTACGAAGCCACGACCCGTCGCCTGTTTGCGGAAAATGAAGCGGTGGCCAGTTATCACAGCTATCTGGCGCTCGACCGGGTGAAAGCGGGCATGGCGCTGGCAATCCCCTGAGACAAAAAACAACCCCGCCGGAGCGTGCTCAACGGCGGGGCCAAGGTTCAGGGAGGTCACTCAAAGGGGGAAGAGTGACAGGACCAAGATAGAGATATAGAATAGGTCTTCAATAACCGGTCCCGGAAAAAATGTTCGGGAACCGGCGGCAAGAAGGTGATTTTTAGAAACATGCGCGAGCCGACATCCCTATCTCTCACGTTCGACTGCTGGCATCTTGGCCTGGAAGCCTGTTCGGTAATCGGGATGCGCCTGCCCCGGCTGATGACCGGCAACGCCGCCGCCATCGCCGAAGCCCAGTTGATGGTCAGCGAAAAGGTGGAAGCGGCGGCCCGGCTACAATGGAAGATGATGACCGGTCGGCTCGGCACGTCCGGCCCTGCCATGCTGAACGCGTCGGTCGCCCATTATCGAAAGGCGGTGCGGAAAAACCAACGCCGCCTGGGCAAGGCAGGAAAAAGCCGATAGATTTTACCCCTTCCTTACGGCGTCAGCCTGTCTTGCAGTAGCCAGACCGGCGGAGTCAGGCCCGCCTGAACTGCTCTTGCGCCACCAGGGCGACTGCTGGCATGGCCAGCGCACGGCGGACGCATACCCGGTTACGGCCCTTCGCCTTTGCCTCATAGAGCGCACTGTCCGCGCGGGCGATCGCTTCATGAATCGACGGATCGGCCCGGTGCAATATGGTAAGGCCGAAACTGGCGGTAAGGGGCTGGGACAAGCCCAGACGCGCAGCCGCCTGCTCGGCAAAATGGATGCGGACGGATTCGGCGATGCTGGCAGCCTCCGCCGCGTCCGTCGCCGGCAGGAACAGCAGAAACTCCTCGCCACCGAAGCGGGCCGCAACGGCCCCGGGCGGGGCCAGGGTACGGAGCATGTCGCCCAGCGTCACGATCACCCGATCGCCCGTGCCATGGCCAAAGGCGTCGTTGACTGCCTTGAAATGATCGATGTCGCAGGCAATCAGGCTGCCGCCCTTGCGCTGAAGGCGGGCCACCGCTTCGTCAAAGCCGCGCCGGTTGAGCAGGCCCGATAGCGGATCGACATGGGCGTCGTGACGATAGCGGGCAATCAGGTCCAGGACGCAGGCCGCCAGCGCGGACAGGGCCAGGAACAACCCGAACATGCAGGCCAGCGCCTGCATCAGGAAGGCATAATCGCTGTCGCGAAAGGCCACGCCGCTCGGCAAGGTGATGGACACGCTGCTGCCCCGCACCAGATTGTCGAGCGCGACAAGGACGGTGGCGGCATAGAGCGCCCGATCGGGCCAACCGCGCAATTGCCCCCTCGCCGCAATCAACGGCAGAGCGATGAGCAGGAAGCAGCCAAAATCGGACGACACCAGTTCCAGCGGGACATGGCCGACCAGCACGGCCACGCTGCACAGCAGCAGCGAACCCGCCCAGATGCCAAGGCGCAAATGCAGGATCCAGTTGCGTCGCCACCGATCGAGCAGCGCCTGGCTGAACAGCAGGAAGCCGGTGGCGAAGAAGAGATCGGCGACGATGCCCCACAGGTCGGTCGGCAGCGCCTGAAAGGCGACCGGCACGGCAAAGCCGCCCGCAACACTGAAGAAGGCGCCGCTCCACCAGCCGGCGCCACGCGCCCCCCAGCCCCAGACGATAAGGAAGGCGACGCCGAAACTGGCCATCATGACGGGCAGGAAAAAGGCGAAATTCTCACCCACGCGGTGGCAATGTCCTTCATGCGACAGGTCGGCAGGCATGATGGCCATGCCCGCCCGATCGCCAGCCTCTTAGAGCACGCGGCTTAACAAAGCCTTCGATCCGCAAAGCGACATATGGCGCAAACGATACTGTCGGATGGCGAAAGAGTGAGGGGACGTGCTCATAAAGGTGCAAAAAAGGCGACGCCGGAGCGTCGCCCTTATCTGGTGCGTACTGACACTTGTTAACTGCCAGACCGCGATCTCTGAGGACATCAACTTATCGCAACAGAATAAATGGTCAAGTGTTTTTGCAATCAACATATTCATTGCCTCCAGATTGGACTTGACCTGCCTGCCGCCATTTCCAATGTCTTGGCCACAAAGGGGGAATGGTGACTATGTCGAAGCATAAAATATGGCGCCTGGGTGCTGATCTTGGCGCTAATTCGCTGGGCTGGGCTGCGATCGAACTGCATGCCCCCGCCCCCGATGGTAAAGCCATATCCATCCTTGCCGCCGGATCCCGTATCTTCAGCGACGGGCGCGACCCGAAATCCGGTGCATCGCTGGCGGTGGACCGCCGCGACGCCCGGGCGAT
>JAGVJS010000426.1 GCA_020051025.1 Sphingobium sp.
CCGCCTGCACATTGGCGCGGAAAGCATCGGACATGGCAATCGGCGGGCCGCTGACCAGCGGCTGCTTCTTTGCCAGAGCCGGGTTCGCGACCATCAGGGTCGCGGCCAGCATCGCCGCCATCGGCAGGCGGGAAATCAATATGTCGTTACGCATGGCCGCCCCGGCCTCCCCCATAAATATATCAAAGCAAAAACAGGAAAGCGGGGGCGCCATGGCCGCATCCGACCATGGCGCCCCCGCTTGAAAGGGATCAGGCGCCCTTGGTGCCCAGATAGGCGAGCCACAGGTTCGCGACCTGCTTGCGAGAACCGGCCTGCACGGCTTCGAACGCGGCCTTGGCCCCCGCATTGTCACCGCTCAGCGTCTTGGCGATGCCGATGCGGGTGTTCACTTCGTCCGCATCCACGCCGCCCTTCTGCTTGGCCAGCTCGAACAGCGTCACCGCCTTGGCATAGTCGCCATAGCCCAGATAGGCGTCAGCGGTCGCCGCTGCGATCTTGCCATTGGCGGCCTTCTGCGAATCCGCTTCGGCCGAACCGAGCGAACTCTTGTCACCCGCAATCTTCGACGTCGCCGCCTGATAGATGTCGCTGGCCGCGCTGGCATTCAGCACACCCTTAGACCGGCCCTTGTCGATCACCGACTTCACTTCGCCGTAGATGCCGGTCTTCGACGCCATTTCGGCATATTCGGTAAAGTCGGCCGCGATCACCAGACCATCCGACGCGCCCAGAACGCGCAGCACGTCGAGGTTTTCGCGGTTGGAGATGGTCGGGTTGGCACGCTGGAACAGGCGGACGAGCGTGCGCAGATTCTGGCCGCTGGGTTCAGCCTGATAGGCCATGGTCGCCCATTCCGTGACTTCAGGCAGCTTGGCCGCTTCGGCGCGACCGACCCCGATCTGATACCATTGTGCCGGCACGGCCTGACCCGACGCTTTGGACGCAGCGGCAGCGGCCATCAGCGCGGCCAAACCCTTCTGGTTGAAACCACGCGCCGGTTCGACCGAACCGTTGCCGGTGCCCGCCTTGCCGAAATAGGCCTGGGCCAGGGTCGGTTGCACGGCTTCGGCCTTGTAACCGGCGGCCAGCGCCGCTTCGCCACGCTGAATGGCGAGATCGTAATTCTTGGCAGCCATCGCCTGGTCGGCCGCGATCGCGTTGAACTGGCCGGCCTGTTCGGGCGGGGTCAGGCCGCTGTCCAGCATCTGGGTCAGCGCTTCGCCCTGCAAAGCCGTATCCTTCGACGCGATCGAGGTATTCAGCTTGATCGCGCCGATCTGATACTTGTCGTCATTCGACTGGGCCTTGCTGTCCGCTTCGGCAAGCGCGGCCTTGGCGCCGGCATAGTCCTGCGCTTCGGCAGCCTTCTGCGCGGTCTGAAGGGCCTTGATGACATCGGGAGAAACGTTGAGCTTGGGACCGGCCTTCTTCTCTTCCTTCTTGGCGGCAAAGGCAGGCGCCGAAACGGCACCGCTCGTCAGCGCAAGAGCCAGCGCGAGCGCCACCGGGGTAACAAAACGCATGATCCTCATCTCCTTACGCGCCTGATGGGGGGCAACAGGCGACCTTACGGTTGAGCGCCAAATAGGGGGCGGCGCGTGAACGGGCTTTGAACAACCCTAAATCGTCCGATTTTGCAACAGTTATGCGCCCCTTTCGTTCCGCCTGCGATCATATCCGCACATCATGGCGTCCTCGCTGCACATACGGGCGCGCGGGCCTGCCTGCGCGATGGGCCAAGGGGTGACAGATTTGTTTCGCTCGGCTAGGGATCGGGCAACAGACTCCATCCTGAAAAAGAGAATCGCATTGACCGACGAGACTGTCCTCGCCGACCCTTCGGATATCAGCCCCATCTCCATCGTCGAGGAGATGAAGACCAGCTATCTCGATTACGCCATGTCGGTCATCGTCGCCCGCGCCCTGCCGGATGTGCGTGACGGGTTGAAGCCGGTCCATCGCCGCATTCTCTTCTCCGCCCAGGAATCGGGCTTCGTCTACAACCGTCCCTATCGCAAGTCGGCCCGTCTGGTCGGTGAAGTGATGGGTAAATATCACCCCCATGGCGACAGCTCGATCTACGACGCCTTGGCCCGCATGACCCAGGACTGGTCGATGCGCGTGCCGCTGATCGACGGTCAGGGCAATTTCGGCTCGATGGACCCCGATCCGCCAGCCGCCATGCGTTATACCGAAGCGCGCCTTGCCAAGGTCGCAACCGCGCTGCTGGAGGATCTCGACAAGGACACCGTCGATTTCACACCCAACTACGACGCCTCGGAAAGCGAGCCGCAGGTCTTGCCGGCCCGCTTCCCCAACCTGCTGGTCAATGGCGCAGGTGGTATCGCGGTCGGCATGGCGACCAACATTCCGCCGCATAACCTGGGCGAAGTGCTGCGCGCCTGCCTGGCCTATATCGACAATCCCGGCATCACCACGGACGAACTGATCCAGATCGTCCCCGGTCCCGATTTCCCGACCGCACCGCTGATCCTGGGCCAGTCGGGTGCGCGCAGCGCCTATCATACCGGCCGTGGCTCGATCATGATGCGCTCGCGCCATGTGGTGGAGGAAGGCCGCGGTGATCGCCAGTCCATCGTTCTGACCGCCATCCCCTATCAGGTCGGCAAGAGCGGTCTCGTGGAAAAGATCGCCGAAGCCGCCAAGGACAAGCGGATCGAGGGCATCAGCGACATTCGCGACGAATCGAGCCGTGAAGGCGTGCGCATCGTCATGGATCTGAAGCGCGACGCGACCCCCGAAGTCGTGCTGAACCAGCTGTGGCGCAACACCCCAGCCCAGTCCAGTTTCCCCGCGAACATGCTCGCCATCCGTGGCGGCCGCCCGGAAATATTGGGTCTGCGCGAGATTATCGAAGCCTTCGTCAAGTTCCGCGAAGAGGTCATCACCCGCCGCACCAAGTTCGAGCTGAACAAGGCGCGCGATCGGGCGCATATCTTGCTCGGCCTCGTCGTCGCGGTCAGCAATCTGGACGAGATGGTGAAGATCATCCGGGGTTCGTCCAGCCCGGCCGAAGCCCGTGAAAAGCTGCTGGCGCGCGAATGGCCGATCAGCGAGATCGCGCCCTATCTCCGTCTGGTCGAAGCGATCGAGACGGAAGTCACCGGCGACATCTACAAGCTGAGCGACATTCAGGTCCGCGCCATCCTCGACCTGCGCCTGCACCGCCTGACGGCGCTGGGCCGCGACGAAATCGGCAAGGAACTGGCGGAACTGGCCGAAGCCATCGCCGAATATCTCGCCATATTGGGCGACCGGGTGAAGCTCTATGCGGTGATGCGCGAGGAGCTGGAAGCGATCGAGAGCGAATTTGCGACCCCGCGCCTGTCCGAAATCACCGCTGCCGCCGACGGCATCGAGGATGAAGACCTGATCGAGCGCGAGGAGATGGTCGTCACCGTCACCGTGCAGGGCTATATCAAGCGCACCCCGCTTGAAAGCTTCCGCGCGCAGGCGCGCGGCGGCAAGGGCCGTTCGGGCATGGCGACCAAGGATGAGGACGCCGTCACCGAACTCTTCGTAACGTCGACCCACACGCCGGTGCTGTTCTTCTCGACCGCCGGCAAGGTGTATCGCATGAAGGTGTGGCGCCTGCCCGAAGGCGGGCCGGCCACGCGCGGCCGCCCGATGGTCAACCTGCTGCCGCTGGGTCCGGGCGAAACCATCCAGACCGTCCTGCCGTTGCCGGAGGATGAGGATAGCTGGAAGGATCTGCACGTCATGTTCGCGACAGCGAACGGCACCGTGCGCCGCAACAGCATGGACGCCTTCGCCAACATCCCGTCGAACGGCAAGCTGGCCATGCGCTTCGACGAAGGCAGCGAGGATCGCCTGATCGGCGTGGCGCTGCTGACCGAAGAAGATGATGTGCTGCTCGCCACCCGTCAGGGCAAGGCGATCCGCTTCGCTGCGACCGACGTGCGCGAATTCCAGAGCCGCACCTCGACCGGTGTACGCGGCATGACGCTGAAGGCCGATGACGAGGTGATCTCGCTGTCGATTCTCAAGGGCTTTGAGGCCACCCCGGACGAACGCGACGCCTATCTGCGCGCCGCGCCGTGGAAGGATAATGACGCCGAATCAACCCTGCCGGCCGAACGCGCGGCCGAGTTTGCGGCGGCGGAACAGTTCATCCTGACCGTCTGCACCAATGGCTATGGCAAGCTGTCGTCGGCTTATGACTATCGCCGCACCGGTCGCGGTGGTCAGGGCATCACCAATATCGACAATATCGCCCGCAACGGCCGTGTCGTCGCCAGCTTCTCCGCCACGCAGGCGAACCAGCTGATGCTCGTCACCGATCAGGCAAAGCTCATTCGCATGGGCCTCGACAGCCTGCGCGTCATCAGCCGCAACTCGGCCGGCGTCCGCCTGTTCAACGTCGCCGACAACGAACATGTCGTCAGCGCCGCGAAGATCGAGGAAAGCGACGAGGCCGAAGCGCCGGAAGCGGGTTCGGGCATGGGGGAAGCGTGAGCGACCTCTTCGCCTACAAGGTGCTTACGGCCGATCAATATGACCAGTTCAAGGCCGACGGCCTGTTCAAGGGCGCACCGATCGACCTCATCGACGGCTATATCCACATGTCGACCCGCGATCAGGCGGCCGAGACGGTGGCCAAGCATTTCGCCGGTCAGGATCGGCTGGTCATGCTGATGATCGACCTCGCCCCATTCGGCGACGCGGTGAAATGGGAAGTGTCGCGCGGCGGCGCGCTCTTCCCCCACCTCTATGGCGACCTGCCGATCAGCGCGGTCGCCGGCAAGGTGGTGCTGCGCATCGGCGACGACGGCGCACATCTATTCCCGGCGGGGTTCTAAAAAGCCGTTCGCCCTGAGCCTGTCGAAGGGCGCGCGTGCAACGCAAAACTGTCCTATTCAAGGCAGAGAGGGTAGAAGCATAACCGGCTGCTACCTTAACCTCGGCCACGACATAAAATTTCCTATTTCCGCATCGAAATTTCAGGATCAGCGGGAAATGTGCGAAGTTAAGCGCCGCGCACCATCTCCACCACCTTGCCGTGCCTGACCCGATAGACCCAGCCACCCCAGCGGATACGGCTGGATAGGGCCGCGCTCCCCTGCACCGCCAGATGCGCTGCTATCACCACAAAGGGCGCGACCATGTCCCACCAGAGCGAACGGCGCGCCCGTCCCATCTGCTCCGGTTCCAGCACCCCCGCGATGATCCGCCGTCTTATCAGCGCCCGGCTCCACGCCGCGCCATAGCCGATCGCGATCGCCGTCCATCCGCCCCAGACCAAAGCCCACAGCCAGAACGCCGCCTGCACCGCGACAACAGCCGTCGCCAGTCCCCACATGCCAACGCTGTTGGTGACGATATGCCGATATTGCCGCACACCGAAACCCAGCAGGTCAGCGGCGTC
>JAGVJS010000327.1 GCA_020051025.1 Sphingobium sp.
CCCGCCGCCGCCTGCGGTGTCAGGCCATCCTGCTGCTCCTGCGCCCAGACCGGCGATACCACTGCCAGCGCAAGAAACGACGCACCCGAAATCCTGAGCCAATGCGCATTAACCATATTCATTCCCCCTACGCTCGAACAGGGCGACCATCGTTGTGGTGCCGCTGTCTTGTTAATGACCGCCCCTGAATAAAGGCGACGCAGGACAGGTATGAAATGGCAGAAGATTTTCGCTTGGTAGTTATCCTTTCCAGCAGCAAAGAGAATTTTATTATTAGTTCAATTTATATATGCTTGAGCATTCTTTATTTAGTTTTCCAAATAATAATGGAAAGCAAATGAGGGTTTGTCTATATTATTATACCATCATTATGAGGTTGCATTATAGTCATCCGCACAATGTTGCCACAGGCAAATTTTTCAAAAGCAAACGGACTAAATCTTATAGCCGGCGAACTGAAGTATTTAGCGTACCGCCATGGGATCAGAAAGCATCGGCATCCATCGCCATGATCGATGATTCACCGGCCGCGATGCAGGCCGCCAGACCCTGGGCCTGCGGCAGCATCCGTTCAGCGAAGAAAGTGGCCACGGCGCGCTTGGATTGATGGAGCGGATTGTCGCCCGTCGCTGCGACCGCCATCCGGCTCCACATCCAGCCCATCGACACCAGTGCGAACAGCCGCAAATAGTCGACCGCCGCGGCACCTGTAGCCGCTACACCCGCGCCGCGCAGGGCAGCAGTCGTGGATCGCAGCAGACCAAGGGCCGACAGGGTTGCGTCGGCGATTATGCTACCCTCGCCGGTTTCGATTTCTCGTTCGATCAGGTCGAAAAAGCCTTCCACCACGGTGCCATCGCCCAGGGGCAGTTTGCGCCCGACCAGGTCCATGGCCTGCACCCCGTTGGTCCCTTCGTAGATTTGCGCGATCCGGGCGTCGCGGACATATTGTTCCATGCCCCATTCGCGAATGTAACCATGCCCACCGAACACCTGCTGCGCCTGCACCGCGCTTTCGAAGCCGAAATCGGTAAAGGCGGCTTTCACTACCGGGGTGAGCAACGCGACCAGCGCGTCGGCCCGCGCCCGCTCTGCCGGATCGGGATGATGATGCGCGCAGTCGAGTTGCAACGCCGTCCAGCCGCCCAGGGCGCGCCCGGCTTCCACAAAGGCGCGGATATTGAGCAGCATCCGGCGGACATCGGCATGGTCGATGATCGCGACCGGGCCGCGCGCGCCATCGGCGCTGCGGCCCTGTAGCCGTTCCCTGGCATAACCGGCCGCCTGGATATAGGCGGCTCCGGCAATCCCCAGCCCCTGTATGCCCACCATCAGCCGTTCGGCGTTCATCATCGTGAACATTGCGGCGAGTCCCTTGTTCGGCGCGCCGACGAGCCAGCCGGTTGCGTCGTCATAATTCATCACGCAGGTCGGCTGGGCATGAATACCCATCTTCTTTTCCAGCGCCCCGACCGACATGCCGTTGCGCATGGTAAAAGCCCCGTGATCGTCCGGCAGATATTTGGGCACCAGAAACAGGCTGATGCCCTTCACGCCCGCCGGGGCATCAGGCAGGCGCGCAAGCACCAGATGCACGATATTGCCGCCAAAATCATGATCACCCGATGAGATGAAGATTTTCTGGCCAGTGATAGCATGGCGGCCATCGCCTTGCGGCACTGCCCTGGTTTTGAGAAGGGCCAGATCGGTGCCGGCACCACTTTCGGTCAGGGCCATGGCGCCGGTCCATTCACCACTGATCATCGGCGGAAGATAGGCGGTCTTCAGCGCATCGTCGGCATGGGCCATGATCGCCTCGCACGCCCCGCGGGTCAGTCCCGGGAAGAGGCCGAAGGACAGGTTCGTCGCGGCCATCATCTCATCAAACCATAGTTGCAGGACGAAGGGCAAACCCTGGCCGCCATAGGCCGGATCGGCCGAGAGGGACGACCAACCCGCCTGCGCGAAATCACGCCACGCATCGGCAAAGCCATGCGGGGTCCGCACTTCGCCATCCACAAGACGGCTGCCCTGCTCATCTCCTTCGCGGTTGATGGGATGAAGGCGATCGGTGCACATCCGCCCCGCCTGCTCCAGAATCGCTGCGGCGAGGTCGGCATCGACGTCCCTCCCCATCGCCGCCATCATCGCGTCGAAGCCCAGCACATCGTTCAGCAGGAAACGATAATCGTCGATCGGCGGAACATAGTTGTACACAAGGCCTCTCCATCATTGGCGAGACCGGGTTATACCAAACACCTGTTACAGTCAAATATGCGAGCTGTCGCGACAGAGAGCGGCCGCAGCATATGGAGGAAGGGGAACCCCGGTGCGGGGCACTTTGCCGCGATGAAATGGCAAAGTGCCCCGATGGATCAGGCGTCCTGCAACAGCTTCGCGCCGCGCTGCACCGTCATGCGGTGGGTGCCCGCCAGCGCGGTCGTGCGGCTGCGGATATCCCGCATGAAGTGCCAGGAGCCGGCGACCTGTTGCGGCGTAAGTTCCAGCGAGACATAGCCGCGCTGACTGGCATCGCAGAAGGCCATGCCGGGATTGACCGCGCGCAGGGCGCGGGCGATGTCGGCAGGCGGCACGCCTTTCGCATAAGCTTCGAAGCCCGGCGAAGTGACGCTGTGGCCGGCAAATTCCACGCCGACCCGGTCCTTGCCGCCGCCCTGCCCCGGACCGCGCTCACCCAGATTATAGCCCCAGGCATTGTGGCTGTCGCCTGACAGGACGACGAGGTCGGCATCCACCGCCAGTGCCGCGTCATAAAGGCGGTTGCGCGCGGCCGGATAGCCGTCCCAGCTGTCCATATTATAGGGCAGACCGGCCTGCGACGCGGCGACCGCGCCGGCCAGCGTCTTGCGCACGATTTCCGGCGAGTTGGCGGGCACCCAGTCAGCAGCATTGGTGGGAAAGCGGCCATAGCCCATGATCACCTGCTGCGCGAGGATCTGCCAGGCGGTGCCGGCCTTCTTCGACGAAGCAAAGCCGTCATAAAGCCATTTTTCCTGCTCCGCGCCCATCAGGGTACGGTCCTTGGCGCTCCATTCGCCATCGCGGAATTCGGCAAGCGCCTTGGCCAGATCGCCGCGACCCGCGACCGCTTCGCCGACGTCCAGCTGCTTGTTGCGGGCGGTGATGCGGGTTTCGGGGCGGAAGATGGTCGCCAGCGTGCCGATCTGGAAACTGTCATAATTGGCGTCGGAGACCGGCATCCATTCGCGATAGACCTTCTGCGCCGCGGCCTTGCGCACCGACCATTCGCCTTCCTTGTCAGGCGAATGATTTTCCGCACCGTCAATATAGGCGTCATTGGCCAGTTCGTGATCGTCCCATTGGGCGATCATCGGGAAGGCGGCATGCAGCGCCTGAAGATCGGGATCGAGCCGATAGGAGGCATAGCGCAGGCGATAATCGGCCAGAGTGACCATCTCGTTCGCCGGTTCGATGACGCGACCGGGGACCGTTTCCTCCAGGCTGGGATAATGGCCGCGATCATATTCATAGAGATAGTCGCCGCAATGGATGACCAGATCGATATCGTCCCGCGCGGCAGCATGGCCATAGGCGTTGAAGAAGCCGAAGGGCATGTTCGAGCAGGAGAAGAGACCGATGCCGAAACGCGACACGTCGCCCTGCGGCAGGGTCCGGGTGCGGCCCAGGCGGCTGATGCGGCCATCGGGCGCGATGAAGCGGTAGAAATACCATGCACCGGGCTGAAGGCCGGTGACGGTGATCTTTGCCGTATGATCGGCATCGGCGCGGGCGGTGACTTCGCCGCCCGACACGACCTTGGTAAAGGCCGCATCGGTGGCGACTTCGGCGCGCAGCTTGCTGTCGCCAGACCCGACATAGCGAGTCCATAGCAACACCGAGGTCGCGCCCGGTTCACCGCTGGCGACGCCATGAGTGAAGCCGCGTCCGGACAGAATCGCCGCTGCACCGGGGATGGAGAGGGCGCCGACGCCCAGCATGCTCGCCTTGATCAGCAGGCGGCGGTCAATCGTGAAGGTCATGATCCTTTTCCCTTTGCCGATGTTAGAAGCGACCGGTCAGTTGCACGCCATAGAAGCGCGGTTCTGCCGGGATATAGGTCGGGATACGGAAGCTGCCGCCCGTATTGCCCGCATCGAGCAGGTAGTTCCTGTTCGTCGCGTTGCGCATGAAAGCAGAGATTTCGTAGCGGTCGTCGGCAAGGCTGACGCCCGCGCGCGCATTGACCAACAGCACGCCGTCCTGGCTGATCGCTTCGGTATTGGGCACTTCGAAATAGATTTTGCTGCGATAGGTCAGGCTGGGCGTCGCAAAGAAGCGGGCACCGTTGCCCAGCGGCGCGTCGATGGTGAAGCCTGCCGCCGCCTGGAATTTGGGCTGGAGGCGGAACTGGTCGCCCGCAAAGACGCCATTGGCTGCCTTATTGTCGATGCCGCCGTCGATATAGCCGCCATTGGCGAAGATGTTGAGCCAGCTGGTCGGCTGGACCATGACTTCCGCTTCGACGCCCAGATTGCTGGCGGTGCCTGCGCTCATCGTGCGAGCAACGCCGTCCGGGCCGACGACGCTGACCTGGAAATTATCATATTTCTGGTAATAGACGCCCAGCGAACCGGAGAAGATGCCGCTATTGCCCTTGAGGCCCACTTCATAATTCCAGACATTTTCTTCGGCGACCTGATTGATCCGGGCCGTGCCGCCAGCGGCCGCATCCAGATTGACGGTCGGCGAACGGCGGCCCTTGGACACGGTCGCGAAGCCGTTAACGTTCGGCGAGAAGCGATAGAGGATATTGAATCGCGGCAGGAAGGCGATGAAGCTGTCCTCCGCCCGCAGCACGCGACCGCCGGTATTGACCTGACCGGGCACGAGCGAGGTCGCCAGCGACGGCAGCGCCGCCAGCAACTGTGCCCGCAAGGCGGCAGGCAGCAGAGAGGGAAGGCGCGGCACCGGCACATCGGTGACATAGCCCGACCGGCGCTTTTCGATGAGGGCGCGGATGCCGGCCGTCAGCTCCAGCGAGGGGCTGGCGATCCAGGTGCCATCCGCAAACATCGAATAGCTGTCATTCTTGCCCTGATTTTCAAAGACGGAGGCGTAGGGGATCTGGGTCAGGGCACCGCCGGTGATGATCTGGGTCGCCTGCGCCGCCGTCACAACGCCAGCCGGATTGATACAGCCAATCTGCAATGCATTGGTCAGACATTGGATAAATGTGCCTTCCTCGGTCGAAAATGGCACGCGCTGATGGTTCTTTTCGCGGAACATGTTCCAGCCGAACGAGCCACGGAAATGATCGCCGGCGTAGGAGAAGCGGGTTTCATGGCTGACCTGCCAGCCCTTCGCCTCTTCACCAAATTCCAGATACCAGGCGGCCGAACCGTCGGCGTCGAACACTTCATTGCTGTCGAACTTGCGATAGCCGTTGACCATCGTCAACGTCCAGTCGTCCATGATGTCCCAGGAGAAGGTCAGGTTTGCATCATAAACGTCGCGACGCAGGCCAAGCTTGTCGTCGCCCAGCACCGAGGCGGAGAGCGGCGAACCGCTGAGATTCGCCGAGCCGAAGGGGTTGCCCGGTCCTTCGGACGTCGGCAGCGCACGCGAAATGAAGGGCGTACCCGAATTGCGCTGGCGATCATAGGTCAGGATCAGGTCGGCAGTGAAGCTTTCGGTCGGCTTGAGGCGCAGCGATCCGCGTACGCCCAGCTGGTCGCGGGCATAGAGATCCTCCTGCGTGGCGGACAGGTTCTTTACATAGCCATCGCGCTTCTTCCAGGCAAAGGCGATGCGGCCCGCCACCTTGTCCGACCCGCCGTTGACGAAGCCACTGAGCAGTTTGGCGTTATAATTGCCGTAGCCGGCGTTCAGTTCGGCGGAAAAACCGGGCTTGGGCCTGGCGGAGATCATGCTGATCGCGCCGACTGCCGACGCCGTGCCGAACAGGGTCGCCTGCGGCCCCTTGATGACCTCGATCCGCTCCATGTCGTAGATATCCTGATAGGAACCACGCGAGCGGGAAATGTCGACCCCATTATAATAAAGCGTGACGCGCGGCGCCTGCTGGGCCGATCCGCTGTCCGACGTGATACCGCGGATGACGATGCCGGGATTGTTGGCGCTTTGTTCCTGGATGTTGAGACCGGGGATATAGTTGGACAGTTCGTCGAGGTCGGAAACGCCGATTTCCTCCATCCGCTTGCCGCTGACGGCAGAGATGGTGATCGGCACATCCATCGCGCGCTGCTCGATCTTTTGCGCGGTTACGATGATCTGCTCGCCGGCACCGGCGACATCGCCTTCGGGCGCTGCGGTCTGGGCGACGGCGGGGACGGCGGCGCTGCTGGCGAGCAGCATGGCAAGGATATGGATACGGCGTGTCATATGGCGAACCCCCAAGAGATTGGATGGGGACGCCGCTGCCCAAAGGATATGACCTGCCCGAGGCTGGTCGATGACAGGTCGATGAAAATTAAGATATTTCAATGTCATGGAAAGATCATACTGGCCGCGCGATGGTGGCATGAGGGGGCTGGCGGCCAGGTGATGAAGCGCGGAAACCGTAGCGTCAACCCTTGGGCGTGACCCAGACTTCGACCGGCGCGACGAACTTGCCGGGGGCCGGCTTACCCACATTGACGCGATCGGCCGTGACCCGCTCGCCATTCTCCAGATGGAAGGTCACCCAGGGTTTTGGCATGCGGCCGAAGGTCATTTTCTGAATGGGCTGGCCCGTCGTGGAGTTCATGATGGTTGCGATGATGCTCATGAGGAGGGCCGGTAGCGGTCGCCATGGGCTGCCGTCCACAGGCCATGTCGGTTTTCCACAGATTTTGTCATCTGGTCGCCAAACAGGGCCATCATATTGCCACCAGATGGCCCATGTGAGTAGAAGTCACAGCCATGCGCCATGCGGGCATAGCCCGACAGGGCGGTGTCGGTGCCGAACAGGATCGGCGCATTGCTGCCAGTGGACCGTCACGCTTCTTACCCCTCCCATTTTTGATGGGGGAGGGTAAGAGGGCGTCCGCTTATGGTCGTTTGCACACTGCCCGCTTTCTCGCCTGAAAACCCGCAGGCTGTTATCGCGATTTTCAAGCGTGAAGCAGGTCGGCAGATTGGATAGATTTCGGTGGTCAGCCAAGGTCCATGGGACGGAGAATTTTGTGAGCAAGACAAAGCGCGTTCTGATCGGATGTGGCCTGACGGTCGGGGCGGCAGCGTTTTTCCTGTTGGGCATGGTGGTATCGCAGCGCACGGAGCCGCGACAGGAACCGGCGCGTCCTGGCGAAGCGTCCAGCAGGACAGCGCCGCCGCAAACGGGACGCAAGATATTTTCTCCCTCGATCGCGAATGACCCCTATGCCGTGCAGCAATGGACGCAGGCCGTCGAAGCGCTCGAACGACAGTGTCGCGATGCGCAGGCATTTTGCGAGGAAGCCAGAAACGCCAGACGGCAGATCGAGGAGATCCGGTGAGGCTCGCGCCGGAGTCATCACTTTCAGCGATGGGTAACGGCGCCCATCCCATTGCGACTAACGTGCTGCGCGTATAAGTCTCGCTGCCCCCTCTCGCAGGCGGGAGGGGCATAGTGCATTTCTCTTAGCCCGGTCGCAACTGTTCGACCTGTGCCTTCAGATTGGCGGGCGTGATGTTCCAGCGGGCACCATCTTCATATTCGAAGTCGGCCTTGAGCTGAGGGCCGGGGCGGACGATCTGGATCAGGCAGGTTTTCCAGGCGTCCTTGCCGTCCAGTTGCATCGCCTTCGACAGGGCGATCGCCTTGTCGATGGTGGCGTCCATGTCCGGCATGCCGGCGGTCCAGCTGCCGTCGGGGCGATAGACATAGCCGAACAGGCGCTGGCGCGGTTCCACCTGAACCACCACGGTGATCCCCTGCCAGTCCTGCCCCGCATAGCGGGGGTCAGCGATGATCTGCTGGCCGAGTTCGTTCAACGTCCTGTCGGCAAGCGCCTGGTCGAATCCCATGCGGGCTGGTCCTCTACTGGTTGAGCAAGGCTTCGATATCAGCCTTGGGCACGCGGTCAAAGACCTGCCCGGCTTCATTCTTGAACCGCTCACCGCCCTGATAGATCAGGTTGCCGCCCTTGTCATAGATATCATAGCTCACATTGACGGTGTCGGGCCGGACGCCCTGATAATCCTTGAGGTCGACATTGACGCGGACCTCCGCCCCGGCCTTGACCCAGTCGGCCCATTCATTTTCCATGGTGCGATAGGCGCTGTTATTGAACTGGCCAGCCTGCGGGAACATGTTCTTGACGCCCTGATCGGGCATGAAACGGTGGCCGATGATATGGCCACCCTGATCGCCGTCATTGCCGGACTTGCCGGTCTGGCTCTGCGCCTTCTGCTCTGCGCTGGAGCGGGGCGCGCCGTCATGCACTTCCTTGAGCGTGGCTTCCGCGCGGACGGGCAGACCGTCGGCGTTCGCGGTCCAGCGGACCTCATTCTGGCCGACCTTCGCGGTCCTGACCGCGCCAGCCAGTTCGTCAGCCTGTTTGGTCACATCGCCTGCGCCGTCGGCGACATCGTCGGCGTGGCGGGTGGCCTGCTGCGCGACGTCTGTGCCGGCGTCGAGCGCCTTCTCACCGCCGCGGATAACACCCTTGGCCGCATCGCCGATCCCGGGCAGCCAGCCCAGCGCGGTGAGGCCGAGATTGCCCCAGGCGCCTTCCTTGCCCTCTATCACGCCGCCGATGGCAGAGACGGTATCGCGGGCGTCGCCAATCTGGCCGACGATCGGAATGAATCCGCCGATCACCTGCCCGGCGGTGGCGGACCAGCTGTTATTGTCGCTGAAATCGCCCTTCACCATGCCTTCGAAGAAAGAGCCGATGCCTTCTTCGGATTGGGCCTGTGCCTCGGGCTGGGGGCCACCGCCGGTCGGTTCGGCGGCGACGGTGGGATTGGCGGGATAAAGCTGAGCTTCGAGCGCATTGGTGATGGCAGCGGGATCGCTGCTGCCGATGCGGGCGGCAGCAGCGTCCCATGCTTCCTTATAGCCCTGCCCCGGCGGCTGGCTGCCCCAGCTGGCGACGGCGGGCGCATCGGGATCACCCACGGTGAAGGTCTGGCCCTCGACACTGGCATAATAGCTGGCCGGCAGGGTGCCGACATTGTCGTTCGCGACCTGAAGCGCGGCGTTAAACTGACCCTGCTCCACCGGCGACAGCTGAGTCTCCAGCTGCGCGGCAAGGTCCGCCCGGGCCTGCGGATCGCCCGCCGTGCGCGCCTGAACATCCGCGGCGAGCGCGGTCGTATCGAGGGTGCCAGCGGTGCGATGCTCTCTTACCATGCCGGTCGCGACGTCGGTCGAAGTGGACGTGTTCGAGCCTGTGCCGGCCTGGCTCTGGCCTATGCTGTCAGCAGCTTGCGTACCCATGATTACACCCTCGATACCTCGTGGAGCGCAGGGCGCGCCGATTTCGCGCGGCGCAGCCTTGCTCAGATGAATGGGGGTCGGGGCGGCCGGGGGGATTGAGCGGGGAATTGGCCGCCCCGGCGACGTCAGGCGCGGCGATAGCTGTTATTGCCGCCGTCCAACGTCGCTGCGAGAATGGAACTGGCGATGCCGACCAGCAGGAAGCTGCTGAGTTGGTCGGCAATTTCACCCAGGCTGGGCGTGTCGCTGCCCGGACCATAAGCGGCGCCAACGCGGGTGGCGTTGAGGTCCGCCTGGGTCGCGACTTGCCCGGTCAGTTCCGAGCGCCAGCCGGCACCGGTGGCGTTTTCGTGCAGCACGAAGCCGTCGCCCTTGGCAGCGTCGAGCGCATAGCCGTTGTTCGACTGGGTGATGGACAGGTCGCCGATCTCATTCTGGCTGATGCCATCGACGACGATCGCCTGATCGCCCTTGGTGATGGTCAGCTGGCTGGCGACATATTCATTGGGGTTGCCGCCGAATTGTTCGGTGTCGATGGTGATCTTCGTGCCATTTTCCAGCTCGAAGGTCGTCTTGCCCCAGAAGTCGAAGGCGCGCTGGCCATCGATATCGACATGCGGATCGCCCCAGATGCGGGTGGTTTCGCCGCTATTGTCGTTATACAGGCGAATTTCCGAATTGCGCTCGTCCAGTTCCAGCCGATAGCCATCGCCCAGGTCGATCTTGCCCTCGCTCTCATTCTGGAGCGAGGCGGTCCAGCTGGCCCCTTCGGTCGGGGCAAAAGAGGAAGTGCCGCCCGGCCCCTGCTGCACCTGACCGCCCTGAAAGTTGAGCAGCATCGGCAGCGTAGCCGAGGCGAAAGCGCTGGCGAAGAGCGGCTGAAAATAGCTGGCGACGAGGCCCGCGGCGAGCTGAGTAGAGAAGCCGCTGCGCAACGCGGCAGCGGGGTTGCTGCCGAAATTGTTATTGACGGCGAAGTTCAGGTTGAACGTGTTATTGTTGATGATCGTCGTCATGACCGTTCCCTTCCTCTTCCAAAGTTGAATTAACGGGCGCCCTCCAGCGCGACACGCGCCTGGTCCAGCCCATCGATGATGCCGGCGATGTCGCCGGCGGTTGCCAGGGTGGAAGCGGCAAGAGCGCCGTCCACCAGGGTGAGTGTGCGGCCGTTCGCATAGGCGGCCATGTCCGTGGCAACGGCGCTGGCAAAATCTTCGACCGCGCGGGTCAGTGCGCCCTGGTCGGCGGCCGATCCGCCAAGCTGAACGCCGAGCGTATCG
>JAGVJS010000404.1 GCA_020051025.1 Sphingobium sp.
ACCTATGACGGTCGCGCCCGCCTCCACCAGCGCCGCAATGCGCCGCAACGTCGCCAGCGTCATCACCCGGCTCGATCCGCCCAGATAGAGGGCGCGATAACGCGCCTTGCCGGCAACCAGTTCGCCCTTCTCCACGCTCATACGGTTGGCAAGGATATCGGCATTGACGAAATCATAGGCGTATCGCGTGGGCAGGTCCGCCGGCACGCCATGCTCAAACAGCGACGTGATCGGCGCATCCTCGCCATAGAAATAGGCAAGATCGGCATGGTCGCGCCCCTGCTGAAGCAGATACCCGGTGCGCGACATATAATCGACCCAGGGCTTCGCCATCTCCGCCCAGCTTTCATGCCGGTTGAAATATTGGCCGAAGATCATAAGGCTGAGGCCCGGCAGCTTGTCATCAACCGGCTGATGCACCGACGTATGAACGATCGGCCGGTTGATGCCAGACACAAACTCCAGATCGATCACCCGCTTCAGGTCCGACGGCGCAAAAGCCCAAGGTGCGAAGGCCGATGTCATACTTTCGGCCGACACGATATTCTGACCATAGATATGCGCGACGGAGGCTGCGCCCTTCATGTCGCCGATCAGGGTCGGGCGTGGCGCTGCGCCACGGTTGAAGGTCCACATCGCCGCCATCGGCACATCGGCATGGGACCGCAACGCCAGATCGTCGCCCAGCACCGGACGGCCATTTTCCAGCGCCTCGCCATAGACGGTCAGGCCATGCTCATGCGCGACCTTCGCCACCGTGCCATAATGGGCATCGGCCAGCAGATCGGCCAGCGTCTGCCGATAGTCATGCAGGAAGGCATCGCTGCGGGCGGGCGACCCCATTACCGCGCCGGTCAGCGTAGGCAGGAACGGGACGGGATCATAGCCGCGCCGCGCCTTGAACTCCTCGACCATGCGCGGGGTCCAGTTGGATGCGCCCACCTCAATGCTGTCGGTCAGCAGTGCACGGATGCCCTTCTTGCCGATCCATTCCGCGCCTACCGTGTCGCGATACATGCCAAGATAGGTTTCGAGATAGCGGCGCACGGCGGCGGCATCATATTTGTCGACTTCCAGGCCCGTGGCTTCGGGCGTGGCGGGATGGTTGGTCTTGCCGGTCAGCGAATAGCCCATACGAACTATCCGCCAGTCGCTCCCCTTGGGCGCGGTCCAGTCCAGCGTACCGTCGGGATGCATCTGATCGGTGAGGTCGATCACCTTCGATGGATCGGTCGCAGGAACGGACGGCGCCGCCACGTCGCTCAGCAGGTTATAGTCAGGCACGATGCCGAAGCCGGCCTTGACCTCATATTGATCGACCCTGGCCTCCGCCGACAGGCGCAATTCGCCAATACCCAGCGTCGGGCTGTCGGGACGGGCGAAAACGTCCATCATGACCGCGCCGGGCGCACCGTCGCCCAATCCCGGCGACTTGAGTGCGTCGTTCGCTGAAAGGACCAGCCGGAAACGTCGTGCCGTGACAGGGGCGAAACCGATCGTGGCGGATACTTCGGTCAGGGTGAAGCGACCGACCGGCTGCCACCCCTGCGCCGTTTCTGCTTCCAGCGTCGGGCGATAGGCTGGATCGCCAAAGGGCGGACGGGCATGGGGCACGAACAGGCTGGCCGACCGGATGGTGACGGGCTTGCCATAGTCGAGGATCACCGCGCCGGGATTGGCCGCATCGCCCTTGGCCACCTGCGCCACGGTTTCCAGATCATGGTCGAGCAATGGTGCGGCAGGCAGCGCGCGGCCATCGGCCTGGGTCACGCGCGGCTGCGCCAAGGGCGCCACGACGATCGGATAAGCAAGGACGCGCGCATCGGCATAATAGCCGGGCAGCGCGCCACTTTCCGCGCCACCGGCCAGCGGGTCGCTGAACTTCGCACTTTGGAACGGGCCGGTAACGGAGGGCGGGGCAGGCAACGCGCCCTTCAACCTCTGGCCGCCGCGCAGGTCAGTTTCGCTCCAGACCAGCTTCTTCATCGCATCCTGCGGCTTGACCCATGGCCCGCCCGTCTCGCTCCAGCCGGGCGAAGCGGCGATGGCGAATTCCAGCCCCTTGGCGTCGGCTGTCTTCACGGCGTGGCGGAACGCATCCTTCCAGCCGTCGGTCATATAGATCAACCGATCCTTGACGATCTGCGGCGTCATCAGGCTGGCGTCGAAATTCTGGACGCCGCCAATGCCCATGCGCGCCATCCAGTCGAGGTCCTTGTCGATCCCTTCCTTGGTCACATTGCCCTTCATCCAGTGCCACCAGACGCGTGGACGCGCCGACTGGGGTGGGTTCGCGAAGCCATCGGCCAGATCATCCGCCCATGCAGGGGCAGCGAGGACGGTGCAGGCCAACAGCGCGGCCAGACGAAGCGGGCGGAATGTCATCGGGGGCAATCCTCTTTTATCAAATAGCGCGCACGGACGACAGCAGCAGTCGCAGCGCCAGAGTAGCGACCAGCGCACCGAGCACGCCGCCATAGGCAATCTTGATCGTCACGGCCGCGCCCCAGCCGATAGCCGGAGGCCCGGCCACGCCGATCGAAAAGGCGAGCGCGCCACCCAGAAGGCCACCCGCCAGAGCGAACGAGGCAGCGCGGATCAGGATCGACCGCAGCGCCACGCCTCCGCCCAACCGCTTCCGCGCAATCAACGCCGGGACCAGTGCGCTCATCAGCGCGACGGCAATGCTTTGCGGCACGAAATCGAGCGCCAGATTGTCAGGCGCCATCCAGTCAAGTGGACGCCGAACGATCCCGAACACGCCAAGGAAGAAGGCAAAGCTCAGCGCCGCATTGATGCCGACGCTGATCACCGCCTCCTTCCTGATGGAAATAGCGCTCACAGCGCGTTGCGACGGGCGATCGCGCCGTAAATGCCGGCGCTGGGCTTGGGTGTGCGGGCGAACGTCACCGGATCGACACTGTGCAGGCCGAATTTGGGCTTGTAGCCGAAAATCCATTCGAAATTGTCGAGCAGCGACCAGTGGCAATAGCCCTGCACCGGCACACCGTCATCAATCGCAGCTTTCAGACCGGCCAACGCTTCGGGAATGAATTTGGCGCGGATCGCATCGTCCTCGGTCCCGACCCCATGTTCCGATACCAGGATCGGCACACCCGTCACCTCATGGGCGTAGCGGACCGCGCCACCGAGCGAAGGCGCCCAGACTTCGGTGCCCGACCAGTTGGCGATCGATCCCTTGGGCGCGGGCAGTCGGCCCTTGTCACCCCAGAGCGCGCGCTCGTAATTCTGCACGCCGATGAAATCGTCGCCCTTCGCGACATTCAGCCATTCTCCATAAAGCTCGCCGCGCATCCGGTCGCGCACCGACGCCTTGCCCACCGCCTGATCGTCCATCATGGCGAGCGAGATGCCGACCGGCAGGTCGGGACGCACCTCCTTGATCGCCGCCTTGCCCGCCTGATGCGCGGCCAACAGCCCCTTCTGGAGCTCCGGCAGGTCTTCGACGCCAGCGACATTGGCGCTGACGAACTTCGCAACACCCAGCCGCTTCGCCGCCGTTTCCAGCGTCAGCTTCTGAATATCCCAGACCTGCGGGGGCAGCATCGGCTTCAGCAGCAACAGGATATTGGGTTCGTTGAAGGTAATGACGCTGTGAATATCCTTGCCCAGCGCACGCGTGACCTTGTCGCAATAGCGCGCAAAGAGCGACGCGCTTTCGGGGTTGGTCCACCCACCCTGCGCACTGAACCAGCGCGGCGAGGTGAAGTGGCTGTAAGTCGCTACAGGGGTCAGCCCCCGCGCGCGGCAGCCCTCGATCATCGCCTTGTAATGATCAAGCATCGCCTGGCTGAACAGGCCCTTTTCCGGCTCGATCCGCGCCCATTCGATGCCGAAGCGATAGCAGTTGAGACCCATCGCCTTCGCAAGGTCAAGGTCGGTTTCCCACAGCATGAAGCTGTTGCAGGCGTCACCCGACGGCTGGGTGAACACGGTGGGCTGCTGGTTCTCCAGAAACCAAAGATCGCTGGCGATATTATTGCCCTCAATCTGGTGCGGCGCAGTCGCCGCGCCCCAGAGGAAGCCCTTGGGGAAGGCCGGGTCGGCGCTCTTGCGCGCAGCGAAAGCGGGGGCGGCCATGGCGGCTGCGCCGGTAGCCAGAAGGGTTCTGCGATCCAGCATGATATCCGTCTCTCCGATTATGTGATTGTCAGACAGTGGTGTCGCGCACGAAGGCGCAGATCTCGTCGGCCAGCCGCCGGTCGGCGGTGCCCAGATGCATGGCCATGCTGTAATGATTATGGCCCGAATGAATATAACCGCGCGGCATCGCGCCATGGCGGGCAAGCCGGTCCTGCATCAGACCCAGAAATTCGGCCTGAAACCGGGGCGGATCAAACTCTGCGCAGGCAATGAGCAATGGCAATGGGGTGGAGGCCACGGCCTCCAGCGGCATCCGATCCGAATAGAGCGAAGTTTCGCCATAATAAAGCGTGTCCCGCTGATCGAGCGGTGTGTAGCCATAAAGGCCCGACAGCAGGATCGCCCCGCGAATATGACTGCCGCCGGCCAGCTTCAGATAACCCGCCACATGCACCGAACCTGCCGATGTGCCCATCAGCACGATGCGATCAGGATCGCCGCCATGCTCTGCCGCATTGGCCTTGAGCCAATCGACCAGCACCGCCACATCTTCCGACCCGCCCGGCCAGACATGATCGGGCGCCAGCCGATAATTGATGACCACGCCCAGAAAACCAGCCTGCGCCGCCATGCGCCCGACATTGGCGTTAGGCCAGGCATCCGCCCCGCCCTTGTCCCCTTTCAGGAAGCCCCCGCCATGAACGAAGACGAGGATCGGTGCATTTTTGGTATCAGCAGAAGCATAGAGATCCAGCCGATGCCGTTCATGCGGACCATAAGCGATGTCTGCTGCCGTCACCGGCACATGCATGGACAAAGCGCCCTGCTCCGCATCGAACAGCGCGCGGCAATGGGCCAGCATGTCCGGGCCAAGGTCGGTGCCCATGGCCGCAATCGCCTGTCTGATCTGGCTCATCCGTTCCCTTCCCGTTGCTGCGAAACATCGGCATGGCGAGGTCTTATCGCTCCGCCATGCCTCTGTCTGATCAGAACTTCGCGTCAAAGCTGATGCCGACCTGCCGGAAGGATTGTGTGCCGTAGATGGCACCGATATTCTGCTCTCCCTGATCGGTCGTGTAGGGGAAGTCGCTCTGCATCAGCGAGGGTTCGTGCACATTGAACAGGTTGCGGCCAAATATCGCAACACTGTAGCGATTATCATCCGTGCGCAGGCCGATCCGACCACCCATCAGCCAATGGGAACGGAAAGTTGTCAGGCTGTTGGAATTAGCCTCATAGCGCACCCGCGATTTCCAGACGGTATCGGCAGCCACGAAGCCGTTAAGGCGACCGGCCACCGGCGCTTCATATTCGCCCGACAGCGTAAACTTATACTTGGGTGCATAAGCCAGCTGCGAGCCGCCGATATTGGTGCCATCCGTGCCGATGAAGCCACCCGGATAGGTCGCTTTGGCATAGATGAAGCCAGTATTAAGCGACAGGCCTTCAAAGACTTTTCCGAAGAAATTGATTTCCGCTCCGCGCGATTTCACGCCGTTGATGTTAGTCTGAACACAGGAAATGACGGCGGTGCTGTCCACGGTGCACTGCTGCGCCTGGAAATTCTTGATCTTCTGGTAAAAGACGCTGAGATCAGCGACCCAGCCGCCGAACAAGGTGGTCTTGAGGCCCGCTTCATAAGCCATCGGGATTTCCGGCAACACGACAAAAGGCTTGGCCGGCGCCGACGGAATGGCAATCTGCCCGCCCTTGAACCCGCGCGATGCGGTGGCGTAGATCATCATGTCGCGGTCCAGATCATATTGCGCACCAAGCCGCCAGGAGAATTTCTGAACGTCCAATATCGTGCGGCTGAACGGATCGGCGGGCGTGAAATAGTCATAACGATCCATCGACAGTCGATCAGTCGTGTACCGGCCACCAGCAATCAGGCGCAGGCGAGGCGACAGATGGAAGGTTCCCTGTCCGAAGACGGCAAGCGATTCATCCTGAATGTCGAGATCAGCGCCTGGGTTGCGCACGATCGGAATAGTCAGGCCGGGGAATGGCACCACCGACACCGACAGGCTTTCCGGATCGCGTGTCTGCTTCTGGTTCGAATAGAAGACGCCGGCGGTATATTCCAGGAACTGGTCGGCGGGCGAACTGACCCGCAATTCCTGCGTGAAAAGGCTAAGCTTACGGTTCACAGCGCCGTTACCGACCTGCAACTCCAGCGGATCGCCACGGAACACGTTGGTTGCCGCAGCCAATCCAGTTTCGCTCGACTTACGATAGGCAGTGACGGACGTCAGCGTGAACGGATCGGCTTCATAGTCGAGCTGAAGCGAGCCGCCATAATTTTCCGTGCGGCCGACATAGGAAGAGTCGGAGCAATATTTCTGATTGCCCTCGCCGGGTGTGACGCCGCAGCTTGCGAGCCGTGCAGTGATGCCGGTGCTGTCTTGAAGCAGCCCGCCCAACGCCGTACCGGGACCGCTGGTCTGAACGAAGGTGAAGAAGTCGCCACCATTTTCGGCACGGCTCTTGGTATAGTCGCCGATCAGGTTGACGGTCAGCCGTTCGGTCGGTTCCCAGAGCAGGCGCCCACGCATGCCGTAACGATCGTTGTCGTTATAGTCACCGGTCAGCGCATTCTTGTTCACGCCTTGGCGCAAATTGGTGACGCCCGACACACGGATGGCGGCATTGGACGCCAGCGGGATATTCACGACGCCCTGGATGACCTGATTGCCGAACTTCGACCCGGCGGTGCCGGCATTGGACAATTCGGTGCGCACCCGCGCGGAAAAGCCACTGGGGTCGGGTGCGTTGGTGGTAATGTTGATGACGCCTGCCGAGGTGGTCAGGCCGAACAACGTGCCCTGCGGCCCCTTCAGCACTTCGATCCGGCTGACGTCGAACAGATCGGAGATATTGGCGTTGCCTTGGCTCACCTGATCGACGACGACGCCGACCGATGCGACTGCGCCGGCGGAGAAGGTCTGGGTGCCGATGCCGCGGATCGCACCGCCGCCGCCGGTATTCTGGCCGGGTGCCTGCTGGATTTCCAGCGAAGGCGCGACGCGGCTGAGGTCATTTACCGTGTTGACCTGCTGACGCTCCAGTTGCGCCTGATTGGCGACAGTGATGGAGATCGGAACCTCCGTCACTTTTTCAGCCTTCCGCTGGGCAGTCACGATGATGTCGGAATTGACTTCGGGCACGTCTGCCGCTGCCTGCGGCGCGGCCTCCTGCGCAAAGGCGGGCGCAGCGAGTGCGATGACGCTCGCGCTCGCCAGTGCAGCGATCGAAATGAAGTTACGCATGATGTCCCTCTCCCTTTCTTATGATTGGGTGATTGTTGAATTATTGTTCGTCGATGATGCGGTTGGTAAGCGTGCCGACAGTGCCGATGCTGATTTCGACCTGGTCGCCCGCCTTCATGTAGAGCGGCGGGGTGCGCTTATCGCCGACGCCGCCGGGCGTACCGGTGGCGATGACGTCGCCGGGGCTGAGCGGGGTGAAGGCCGACACATATGCGATCACGGTCGGTATATCCCAGATCATGTCGCTGACCGGCTGATCCTGTAACAATTCGCCGTTGAGACGGGTCTGCACACGCAGCGCGCCCAGATCGTCAATCTCGTCCGGCGTCACCAGCGCGGGACCGAAGCCGCCGGTGCCGGGAAACGTCTTGCCCGGCGTGAACTGGATATTATGGCGCTGCCAGTCGCGCGCGCTGCCGTCGTTAAAGGCGGCGTAGCCGGCAACATAGTTCCACGCATCGGCCGCCGCGACCTTGTGCGCGGGCTTGCCGATCACGATCGCCAGTTCGCCTTCATAATCGAAGCGCTCGGTCACGGCCGGCTTCACCATCGGCTGGCCATCGGCAACCAGACTGTCGGCATAGCGCACGAAGATCGCCGGATGCGCCTTCTGCTCACGCCCGGTTTCCTTGACATGTTCGGCATAGTTGAGGCCGACGCAAAGGATCTTGGCAGGATCGGGGATCACCGGCAGCAACACGATATCGGCGGCGGCGAAAATCGTGCCATCGGCCAGCGCGTTCAGGCTCCCCTCGGCCAGCGCCGCCTTCAGGCTGGGCGTCGTATCGGTCGCCAGTTCGACGATCGTTTCGCCATCCAGATGGCCAAAGCTGGGCGTGCCGTCGGGACGGCGGAAGCTGACATAACGCATTAGTGATTTTCCTCTGTCAGGACATTGAGGGGCTGGGCTTCCCAGTCGCGGCGATGGCGGAACTTCTCTTCGGCGGCGCGCAGGCCACCGAAATCCTTGTCGGACATGCCCCACTGGTCGATGCGGTTTTCCGGCCAGCTCCAGTCCTCGGGCGCGCCAGCCTGATAATCGTCGGGCACCTTGTTCACCGCCGTCGAAAATTCGATCACGGGACCAAAGGGCGCGATGAAATAGGCGAAGACATTGGCGCCCGGACCATGGCGTCCCGGCCCCCAGGCTGGCGCCATATCCTGGTCGCGCAGACGGCCGATGCCGCGCATCACGGCGTCCATATCCTCCATTTCAAAGGCGATATGGTTGAGACTGACAAAGCCAGCGCGGGCGAAGGCGGTGCTATGGTGCGAGTCATTGCAGCGCACGAACACCATGCCCTTGGTCCGGTCCGACACGCGGAAGCCCAGCACGTCTTCGACCAGATGGCCGGTCGCTTCGGCGTCAGCACTGTTGAAGACAACATGGGTCAGTTTCACCGGTAGGTCGGCGCCCTCGATCGGCGCGACTTCGGCCGCATCGGTCAGGAAGCGGAGCAGTTCGCCCTCGGCCAGTTCGACAATGATGCCATGGCCGCCGCCCAGATCGTTGGACTTGACGGGCGCGGCAGGCAAGCCGGCCTCTGTCACGCTAAGCTTCAATTGCTCCAGCCGGTCGGCGGTACAGACAAAGGTGGTCGAGCGGACATAAGGCTCACCGGATTCTTCCAGCGCGACCAGATAGGGAAAGCTGCCCGACCCACGCAGATAATGGATATTGCCGACGACCTGCGCCGGGGCCATGCCCCAGATATCGGCCAGGAAGGCGGCGGCTTCTGCCGCGCCGGGCAGCGCCAGTTCGATGCTGCGCAACTTCATTTCATATCTCCATGGACCAGGCCGGCGGTCAGGATGCCGGCAAGGGCGCAGGCTTCGTCGCACTCGCCAGTGTCGCCGCTGATCCCGACGGCGCCGATCACCGCACCTTCCACATCACGGATCAGGACGCCGCCGGGGGACAGAGCGAGCCGTCCGCCAGTGGCAGCGACGACGCTCTGAAAGAAGGCAGGGTTGGAAGCGGCGCGCGCGGCGAGAACCCGCGTATCCGCCCCCATCCCCAGCGCACCCGAAGCCTTCGCCTTCGCGATGTCGAAACGAAACAGGCTGGTGCCATCCTCACGCACCATGGCAACCAGATGCGCGCCGGCATCCAGAACCAGCACGGCCAGCGGCTGCGCATCGTCGGCTCGCGCCTTGGCAAGGGCGGCGTCGATGATGGTCCGCGCCTGATTCAGCGTGAGGCTCATGCGGCAATCTCCTGATGGGCGGCGCCGGCGATCAGCGCGTCGCGCCGGGCGATCAGGTCACTGCCCTTGCCGGTGCCGAAGACATAATGGTCGGGCCGGATCAGAACGGCCTCGGCCTTGCGATCGGCCAGCCAGGTGGCGATCGCGCCGCTATCGGCGAACTGATCGAGGTTAATGATGGTCACATCACCGCCTTCAATCGAAGTCCGGGTAAAAAGGCGCCAGCCGCCACCGGTCACTTCATCAAGCAGCCTGTCGCCGACACGCGGCTGGATGAAGCGTTCGCCTGCCCCCGCCGTGCCGGTGGCGATGATGCCGGTAGCGATGGCCGGGATCAGATCGGCGGCCGTGCCCTGCGGCGCGCTCCCGGCAGCTTCGCGCATCTTCGCGTCGCGTTCGGCAGCAGCTTGCGGATCGAGCATGCAGATATAGCGGCCCGCGCCTACGGCTGCGGAGATGACCGCGCGGACATGAGGATCGCGCTCGGACTGGTAGCTGTTGAGCAGCGCATCGGGCGCCTGCCCCTTCAGCACCAGATCCAGCTTCCAAGCGAGATTGGCGGCGTCGCGCAGGCCATGGCACATGCCCTGTCCAAAAAAGGGCGGCGTCTGGTGCGCGGCATCGCCGGCCAGAAAGACGCCGCCCTGCCGCCACCGCTCGGCGATCAGTCCATGGAAACGATAGGTGGCCGCGCGCACCACCTTGTGCGGCACCCCGGAGAGATAGGGTTCGACAAGGACTGCGACCGCATCCGGCGCCATCATCGCCTGGTCGTCTTCGCCCGGCAGCAACATGAATTCCCAGCGGCGATGATTGCCGCGCCCCGGCACGATCGTCGCCGGGCGCTTGGGATCGCACATCATCACCGACAGCTTTTGCAGGTCAGCGGCCTCCGGCACGCCCCACAGATCGGGGAAGCGGACAGGCCCATCGACCTCGGCATCGACCACCAGCCAGGGTTCCTCGAAATCGAGATCGTCCAGCTTGATATGCAGCACCTTGCGCACCACGCTGCGGGCGCCGTCGCAGGCAATGACGTAGCGCGCCCGTTCGCTGCAACCGCCGGACAGGCGGAGCGTAACGCCGTCCGCACCCTGTTCCAGCCCTTCAAATGCGACACCGAGTTGGACAGTTATATTGGGGTAATCTTTCAGCGCGTCGCGGAGGTGATCCTCCAGCTCGGGCTGGTAGAAGAAATAGTCGTTGGACCAGCTGAACGGCCGTGCGCGACCGACCGTGCCCATGTAGCGGATGACGCCATGATCGGCACCGACATGCAGATGCCCTTCGGTATCGCGCATGTCCGGGGCGACCCGGTCGATGATGCCCGCAGACTGGAACAGGCGCATCATCTCATGGTCCAGATGCACCGCGCGGGGCAGCGGATAGGGGTGCGCCTCCTGCTCGATCACCAGGACCGAGGCACCGGATTTGCCAAGTAAATTGGCCGCAAAGGCCCCCACCGGCCCGCAGCCGATGATCGCAACATCGAACATGAAAGCGTCTTTCCGGTCAGGCGGTCACGGGCTGGACGACGGGCGCTTTATGCAGCTTTCCACCCAGCATTATCATATTGATTTTATTGGCATCCTGCATGATTCGGACGTCCGTTGTGGGATCGCCGTCGATCAGCAGCAGGTCGGCCAGATAACCGGCTTTCACCTGTCCAACTTGTTGTCCCATGAGTTGCCCGCCCAGCATGGTGGCGGCGCTCAGCGCCTCGGCCGGCGTGAAGCCATAATAGGTCACGAAATGTTCCAGATCGCGGGCATTGCGGCCATGGGGGTTGAAGGGGAAGCCATAGTCGCCACCCGGCAGGATGCGCACGCCCCGCGCCTTGAGCTTGGGCACCAGCGCCTTTTCCAGTTCCAGCCGCTCGGCACCGCTGGCCTTCATCGAGGACATGTCGATATGCGGCGGGGGCGATGCCTCCAGCGCGGCAACGGAGACGCCGGGGCCGGGTGCGTAGAAAATCTCGTCCTTCTTCGCGGCCATCGCGTCGATCGCGGCATCATCGGCGAAAGAGCAATGATAGAGGATGCGCGCGCCCGCTTCGAGCGCCAGAGTGATGGCGCGCGGCGAATAGGCGTGGGTGGCGATCCAGAGGCCCGCTTCCTTCGCCGCTTCGCCGGCCGCCTGCATTTCCGCGTCGGTGTAGAGGATGTCCGCCGAAGAACCGGGCTTGAGCGCATCTTCGCCGGAAATAACCAGCTTCAGCGACTTCACCCCCTCCGCCGCGCAATAAGCGACAAAGGCGCGCATCGCTTCAGGACCGCGACCGTTGAACACGTCGCCGGTTTCGACGCCTTCTTCCCCTTCCGGGCTGCGCTCCAGCGTCGAGGGGACGAGGCGTGGGCCGGGCGTTTCGCCGGCTTCGATCGCACGGGCCAGCTCGGGTTCGATCTGGTCGCCCAGCGCGCCGGCCGAATAGAGGCTGGTATAGCCATGATCGAGCAGCACGCGGGCATTGCGCCAGGTAGCGACCTTCAGTTCTTCGGGCGGCAGGATGAACTGGTGATAGATTTTCTCGACCGAGCTGCCCCAAGTCAGATGGGTATGCGCATCGACCATGCCGGGCATCAACGTGCCATCCCGACCGTCGATCACGCTGTCGGCGGTTGCATCGGTGTCGGCAGGCAAGATGGCGGCGATGCGATCGCCTTCGATCAGGACGGCGCCGGGGACGGGATCGCTGCCCGTTCCGTCGAATATCCGAACATTACGGATAAGCTGTCGCACCTGAAGTCTCTCCTGCCGTCGTTGTGAAGACGTTATGGGCTGGTGGAGATGGAAAGAAAAATAATGTTTTTTCGATATGTCATAGCTTGGAACTATGGATCAGCGTGTCATATAATTCCTCCCCCAGTCGCGACAGGCGGCCACCCGCCAATCTACGCACACCAATGCTGCGGGCGAATTGCGCTTCCTCAATGATAATGGCGCGCAATACGCCGATCGACAATTCGGCCGAAGCGACGTGCATCGGCAAGATGGTGACGCGCTGGCTGCCGCGCACCATCGCCTTGGTCGTCAGCAGAGAATCGCAGCGTATGATATCCTGCGGCACCGGAATGTCTGCGGCCATGAAAAGCGCATCAACCTGACGGCGAAAGGCGCCCCGCGCCTCCGGCAGTACCCAGCGCATATGCGCCGTATCGCGCAGGGACAGCCGCGCGGGCATATGGTCATTCTGCTTGCCCACGATCAGGGCGAAAGGATCGCGTGAGAAGGTGTGTTCGTCTATTCCTTCGGGCGGCTGCTCGATGCCGGTCGTCACGAAGGCGAGTTCAATCTCGCCACGATGGAGCATGGCGGCCAGATCATGGTCGGGCCGCTCCACCACGTGCAGGGCGAACCGGCCGATCCGCGCCTCCATACGGCGCACCGCATCGGGCAGCAGGCTGACGAGAGCACCCGGCGTGCCACCGATACGCAGCGGCCCGGTAACGCCGGCGCTGGCCAGTGTCACTTCGGCCTGCACATCGGCCATCAGGCTGTCGATCGCCTCCGCTCGGCGCAGCAGCGCTTCGCCTTCGGGCGTTAGCTGGATGCCGCTGCGTGATCGTTCGAACAACGACACGCCGCCCAGAGACTGTTCCAGTTGCGCGATCGCGTTGGACACGGAAGGCTGGGAAATATTGAGCGCCCGCGCCCCGCCGCTGATGCTGTTGGCGCGGCACACCGCCAGGAAGGTACGGATAGCGCGCGGGTCGATCATCAGTCAGCGCCTCCGATAATCGCGGCATAGGCGGCGGGATCGACATTGCTGCCCGACATTACCACCACGCTGGCACCGTCGCAGGATGGGACAAGTCCGTTCAGTATTGCCGCCAGAGCCACCGCCCCGCCCGGCTCCACCACCAGCTTGAGCGTGGAGAAGGCGAAGCGCATCGCGTCGCGCACCTGATCGTCGCTAACCACCAGCCCGCCGGACAGCAATGCCTGATTGATCGGGAAGGTCATGGCGCCGGGACTGGGCGCCATCAACGCGTCGCAGATGCTGCGTGCATCGGGCGACACCGTTTCGCGCCCACCACTGGCCAGCGAACGGGCGGTATCGTCAAATCCCGCCGGTTCGACCGCGTACAGATCGACGCCCGGCGCGCTCGCCTTGACCGCTGCGGCAATCCCGGCGGTCAGGCCACCACCGCCACAACAGACGAGGATCTGGCCGATATCGGCCCCCGCCTCGACCGCCTGATCCAGGATTTCAAGGCCGGCCGTGCCCTGCCCTGCGATGATGAAGGGATCGTCAAAGGACGGCACCAGCGTCGCGCCCCGTTCCTGCGACAGGGCTGTGGCGATGTCCTCGCGGCTTTCCCTATGGCGGTCATAGGTCACGATCTCCGCCCCCAGCGCGCGGGTATTGGCGAGTTTGATCGCGGGGGCATCGGCCGGCATCACGATGGTCGCCGGCATGCCAAGCAGCTTCGCGGCGGCGGCCACGCCCTGCGCATGATTGCCCGATGACCAGGCGACGACACCCGCCGCCCGCTCTCGATCATCCAGCCGCGCCAGCCGGTTATAGGCGCCGCGAAACTTGAACGATCCCGTTCGCTGCGCCCCTTCGAACTTCAAGAGTACGCGGCGGCCGACACGATCGTTCAGCGCATCATTCTCCAGCAAGGGGGTGCGCACAGCAGCAGGCGCGATGATACGGGCGGCATCGACAATATCGGCGATGGTGATGACGGGCGATTGGTCCATGCGCGGCTCCTTATTGCGCCCACGGCTCTAGCCGCCCTGCGACGAGAGGAGAAGCGCCAACCTGTCGCACCCGGCTTGCCTGCCGCTAGGCATCAACGGCTCTCAATCGATAGCCAATGCCCAGTTCATTGCCGATGATGCGCGGCTGTTGCGGATCATCCTCCAGCTTGTGCCGTAAGGTGCGGATCAGCACGCGCAGATATTCGACATGATGGACATGTTCGCGCGGCCAGACATGATTCATGATCTGACTGTGCGTGATCACCCGCCCGGGAAAGCGCGCAAGCTGCGCCAGCACGGCAAATTCCTTTGGGGTCAGATGGACCTCCGCCCCGCCCTTGCGCACAATGTTGGCCAGCAGGTCAATCTCGACATCGCCGACGCGCACCGCCACCGCGCCACCATTGCGGGTCATGCGATTGCGCAGCGCCACCCGGACCCGGGCGAGCAATTCGTCCGTGTCGAAGGGCTTGGTCAGATAGTCGTCCGCGCCCAGGTCGAGCGCCGCGACCTTTTCCTCCGTCGCGTCGCGGGCCGACACGATGATGAGCGTGCTGTCGCCCTGCTGCTTGAATAAAGGCACCAGTTCCAGCCCGTCCCGGTCGGGCAGGCCCAGATCGAGCAGGCTGACGTCCGGCCGGGCGCTACGGAGCTGCTCCAGCGCTTCGCGCGCATTACCCGCCTCCACCGTGGCATAGCCAGCGCGGGTCAGCGCGACCTGCATCAGCCGACGGATGGGCGGTTCATCGTCGATGATGAGCACCGTGTGGCGGATCGTCATGGCAGGGTCTCGTGGGGCAAGTCGGTGATGATGCGCGTATCGGGAATATATAGGGTGAAGCAGGCGCCGCGCGGGTCCGCTTCATTGTCGGCGCTGACGGCGAGGCCCATCGCTTCGGCAAAGCCCCTGACGATGGCCAGGCCAAGGCCGGTGCCATGTTTGGCCCGGTCCGACCCCTCCAGCCGGGTGAAGGTGTCGAACAGGCGGTCCATGTCGCCGGGCGGCAGGCCGGGGCCTTCATCGACCACCGACAGCGTGATGCCGTCATGGATGCGTTGCCCCCGGATCGTCACCGGCGTATCGGGCGCGCCATAGCGGCCTGCATTGTCGAGCAGGTTGATGAGGATATGGTGCAGCAACACCGGATCCAGCCTGACCAGCGGAATGTCGGGCGCGATCGCGACCTGCACGGCATGGCCGGCAAGGGACTGCCGGACATCGTCCACCGCGCTGGCGACCGCATCGAACAGGTCGATCGCCTCCACCTTCATCGGCAGCGCTCCGGCTTCGATCCGGGCCATGTCGAGCAGATTGGCGACGAAGCGATTGAGCCGCTGCGCTTCGCCGTCGAGCGTGTCGAGCAGGGCCGAAGGCTGTTGCTGCTTCAACTCATGGATAGCCGAAATGATGGTGGTGAGCGGCGTGCGCAGATCATGGCTGACCGATGAAAGCAGGGCTGAACGCAGGCGGTCGCGCTCATAGACCTGCTGCGCACCCTGCATCTCTTCCTCCAGCGCCATACGATCGAGCGCGATCGAGGCCTGGTCCAGCAGGCTGGTCAGCAATGGCGCCTGATCGGACCGCAGCGGCTCCCCGGCATCCTCCCGCGCCAGGCCCAGTACGCCCAGCATGCCGCGTTGGGTACTGAGCGGATGAAACAGCCAATCCGATGCGGTAAGCGTGGACGATCCGCGCCCGGCCGGCTGGCCATTGTCCATCGCCCATTGGGCCGCGGCGCGTTCGATCTGCTCAAGCCGGTCCTCGGGCGGATAGGCTGCACGCAGGTCCGGCCCATCGCGTGATGGCAGGAGCAGGACGGTGCGCAGGTCCAGCAACCGCGCGATTTCGGCGCAGATCGCCTGCATCAGTTCATTGCCGCTGGCGGCCGACGTGAGGCTGCGGGAAAAGCCCGCCAG
>JAGVJS010000120.1 GCA_020051025.1 Sphingobium sp.
CGCCAGCAGGGCCAGAAATTCGTCGCCACCCAGTCGGGCAACCACGTCGCCGGCCTGGGTATGGCTGCGCAGGATCGCGCCGATATCGGCCAGGCAGGCGTCGCCAGCGGCATGGCCGTGATGGTCGTTCACCTGCTTGAACCCGTCGAGGTCGAGGAACAACAGGCTGGCGGCGCTGCCCGTCTGCGCAGCATGGGCCAGCACATATTTGGCACGGCAGGCAAAGCCGCGCCGGTTGCACAGGCCGGTCAGCGGATCGTGCATCGCCTCGAAACTGGCCTGACGCAGTTCCGACATATCCTCGATCACGGCGACGTAAAATTCGGGCCGGTCCGCCTCGTCGCGCACCATCGCCACGGTCAGGTTGACCCAGATCGTCCGGCCATCCGACCGGATATAGCGTTTCTCCATCGTATAGCGGGGCAGTTCTCCGGCATTGAGCCGCGCCAATAGCGCCTCATCCGCGTTAAGGTCGTCCGGATGGGTGATTTGCTGAAAACCGGTGCCGATCAGCGTGGCGGCGTCATAGCCGCTGATTTCGCAGAAGCGCGGATTGACCAGCAGAAACTGACCGCCCAGCCCGACATGGGCAATGCCGATCGGCGCATGGTGAAAGGTCGCTTCGAACCGGCGTTGTGCCCGTCCCAATTCTACTGCCATGCTGTCGCAGGGGCCGAACAGATCGGCCGCAAGCATCACCTGCGACGCTTTGCCTTCGGCATATTGGGAAAATTCATCATGCAATAACAGAGTCATCGCCTGCTCTTGCAGGCAGACCGGTAAACAGAGGCTTTACCCTGGCTTGATGCGATCAGATTTTCACAACCGGGTGCGGAACGGCGTGAAATTGGTGCCCGCGTCATAGACATCCAGCCCCTCCCGCCGTTTGAGGAAATTTACGACCAGATAGGTGACGGGCGTGAGCACCGCTTCCCAGCCGACCTTCATCGCCCAGTTCGTGACCATCACCGTCAACACTTGCGCATGCGTCCAGGTGCCGAGAAAGGCGAGCGGATAGAAGAGCAGACTATCCACCCCCTGCCCCACAATGGTCGACCCGATGGTGCGCATCCACAGATGCTTGCCCTGCGTCAGCAATTTCATTCTGGCCAGGACGAAACTGTTGGCGAACTCGCCCGCCCAGAAGGCGCAGAGCGAGGCGAAGACGATGCGCCAGGTACTGCCGAAGACGGACTCATAGGCTTTCTGGTCGGGCCAGCCGGCCGCCGGTGGCAGGGCGACGACAACCCAACTCATCAGCGCCATGAACAGCATTGCGACGAAACCGGCCCAGACGCATCGGCGGGCGCGGGAATAACCGTACACCTCCGTCAGCACGTCGCCGATGACATAGCCCAAGGGGAAGAAAAGGATGCCGGCGCCGAAGGTGAAGCCGCCAAGCGTCGACAGCTTGGCCGCGCCGATGAGGTTGGACAGCAGCAATATCGCGACGAAGGCCGCCATGAAGAAATCATAATAGCGTAGCGGCCGGCTTCCCAGCGCGTCCGCCTCGATCTTGTGCACCGCCCCTTCGCTCATGGCGACGATGCTTATCGTGCGGGCGGGCGATTGCAAGCGCGCATGGCCTCGCCATCGCCGCAGCAAAGGATTGCCGAGATTTTGCTGCATTGCGATATCGCATTGCAGCATTTTAGTCGTCTCATCCCCTTGCGGCCACGGCCCGTCCCTTAGTTGCCCACTTTTGCGCATGGGCTGCCTATGTCGGCCCCTCCTCGCTTGATGCCGCAACGGCGTCGCACCTTTCATGGTCGCCTGTTCGACCCTTCATCCGCTCAATCGTGCGTGGCGCGCCCTGCGCGTCCCCGTTGGCGGAACCGGAGACATATATGTCCATTTCCAGCGCCCATCGCGCGCATCTTGGCTGGTTCAAACGCCGTCGCGACCTGAAGGTCGATGACATCACCATCGTCGACAAGTCCCAGCTGAACCGCGCCGTGGGCGCCGCAGCGCTGGGCAATGCGATGGAATGGTTCGATTTCGGCGTTTATGGCTATCTGGCCGTCACATTGGGGCGGGTCTTTTTTCCCGCAGGCGATCCGACCGCGCAGCTGATCGCGACATTGGCGACCTTTACCGCCGCCTTCCTGGTCCGACCGCTGGGCGGGCTGGTGTTCGGGCCGCTGGGCGATCGTTATGGGCGGCACAAGGTCTTGGCCTTCACCATGATCCTGATGGCGATCGGCACCTTCGCCATCGGCCTGATCCCCTCCTATGAGCGGATCGGCATGGGCGCGCCGATGTTGCTGCTGGTCGCACGGCTGGTGCAGGGCTTTTCCACCGGCGGCGAATATGGCGGGGCGGCGACCTTCATCGCGGAATATTCGACCGACCAGAAGCGCGGCTTCATGGGCAGCTGGCTGGAGTTCGGCACGCTGGGCGGCTATATCATGGGCGCGGGCACCGTCACGGCGCTGCAAATGGCGCTGAGCGAGGCCGACATGCTGGCCTGGGGCTGGCGCATCCCCTTCCTGATCGCCGGGCCGCTGGGGCTGCTGGGCCTCTATATGCGGCTGAAGCTGGAGGAGACGCCGGCCTTCCGCGCCTATACGCAGGAAGCCGACAAGCGCGAGCAGGATCGCATGCCACTCACCGCCCTTTTTCGTACTCATTGGCGCCAGTTGATAAAATGCATGGGGCTGGTGCTGGTCTTCAACGTCACCGATTACATGCTGCTGACCTATATGCCCAATTATCTGAGCGTCACCATGGGCTATGCGGAAAGCAAGGGGCTGCTGCTCATCATTCTGGTCATGCTGGTGATGATGCCGCTCAATGTCGTGGGCGGCGCGATCAGCGACCGGCTGGGGCGGCGGCCGATGATCATCGGTGCGTGCGCGGCGCTGTTTCTGCTGTCGATACCGTGCATGTGGCTGATCGGGACGGGTAATGACTGGCTGATCTTTGCAGGGCTGATGCTGCTGGGCGTGGCGCTGGTCTGCTTCACCAGTTCGATGCCGTCCACCCTGCCGGCGCTCTTCTACACGCCGGTACGCTACAGCGGACTGTCGATCGCGTTCAACGTCTCCGTATCGCTGTTCGGTGGCACGACGCCGCTCGTCACCGCCTGGCTGGTCAGCCAGACCGGCGATCCGCTGGTGCCGGCCTATTATCTGATGGGTGCCGCCGCGATCGGCATCGTGACGATGTGGAGCGTGCGCGAAACCGCGGGCATGCCGCTGCGCGGATCGCCGCCGGCGGTCGAAAGCCAGATCGGAAGAGCG